>JAYTOQ010000243.1:0-11101 GCA_043747665.1 Polyangiaceae bacterium
TCAGCGCGTTCGCCGGCGGCCTCCTCGTCGGCCGGTTCGGCGCCGGCACGGGACCTCGTGAGGCCGCGATGTCGGGCGTCGTCACCGCGCTGATCGCGCTCGCCGTGTCGTGGCGGGTCCTGGCCGAGGGCGGCTGGGCAGCGCTCGTCTCCTTGCTGGTACCGCTCGCCATCGCCGTTTGCTTTTCGTGGTGGGGCGGCCGCGTCGGAACGCGAAAACGCGCAAAAAAGGCCGCCTGAACGGGCCTGTCACCCATCCGGGGAGCAGCGTCCTTGCAGCGCCTGGGCACCGGCGTGCTATCCCGTCCCCGATGTTCTGCCTGCGCGTCCCCACTGATCCGTCCTGGGCGAAGGAAGCGGTCGGCAATCTCGATGCAGTCCTCGTCGATCACGCGCACTGCGAGATGAAGGCCGCAAACAACGCGCTCTCGCTCGTGCTCCGGCATCCCGGCGACCTCTCGCTGGTGCGCGCGTTGACCGATCTCGCGCGCGAAGAGCTCGATCACTTCCGGCGCGTGGTGGCGTTCCTCGAGCGTCGTGGGCTCGAGCTCGGCTCGCCGCCGATCGACAGCTACGCGGGCGAGCTCCGCAAGGCCATGAGCCTCCTCCCCCACGCCAACGTGCCGCCCCTCACCGACCGCCTCCTCGTGGGCGCGCTCATCGAGGCGCGGTCCTGCGAGCGCTTCAAGCTCCTGCTCGATGCGCTGCCGCCCGAGACCTCGATCGAGCTCAAGGTCTTCTACGAGGAGCTCTTCGCGTGCGAGGCGCGGCACTACCGCATGTACGTCGATCTCGCGCGCGACGCGCTGCGCTCCCACTTGAAGGGCGCAGACGACCGCGAGGTCGACTCGACGGTGCAGGGACGCCTCGCGTTCCTCGCCGATGCCGAAGGCCGCATCGTGCAGGTCCTCGCCGCACGCGATCATCGCGCCACCGTCCACGGCTGATGGCGGAAGACGCGATCGATCTCGTCGCCTTCGATCGCGACGTGCGGAGGGCCGCAGGTCGCCTCGAACAGCTCCGCGGCTGGCTGTCGGTGGGCACGAAAGAGGCCCGCGACCATGCGCGCGCGTTCGATCCATTCGACGGTGTCCGTCACACCGCAACGATGTCCTCGTACAAGCGCCTCGCCGAGCAGGTCCCGTCGGTGCTCGACGAGCCGCTCCGCGACGGTCTTCTCCGCTGGGTCCACGAGCTCCTCCAGGCGCGCGTCGGTCACGAGCTCGTGCTCGCCGATGCCGACGCCGCGCACGCGCTCGATCCGCGCCTGGCAAAGAGCCGCCTGGTGCTCGCGGAGAAGGCGGCCGCGCTCCGTGATGCGACCGGAGAAGCCGACCCGACGCTTCAGGCCGACGTGGCCGCGCATACCTACGCCGGCGCTCTCGCGACGATGATCGCCGCGCCGGATCCCTCGCGTGCCGCAGGCGCGCTCGAGCGTGCAGGCGATCTCGCAGCGCCGGTCGCTGCGGTGCGGAAGGAGCGCCGCGAGCGACGCTTCGAAGCCGCGCGGAGGCTCGGCCTCGCCCATCCGTATGCGCTCGCCTCCAAGAGCGACGTCGGCGCGCTCGCACGGTCGTACCTCGATGCGTCGGAGCCGCTGGCCGTCGAGCTCCTCAAGGTGGCGCGAAAGACCGCGGAGGGCCGCTGGTACGCATCGTCGGCCATCCAGAGCTTTCTCGCGCGTGACGCGCGTGAAGGCTGGCCCGCCTACCTCACGCAGCGCTGGCTGGACGACGTCTTCAAAGCGCTCGCGCCGCGTAGCGCCGATGCGGGGAAGCTGCCCGAGGCGCTGGGCGGTGCGTCGTTCGTGCGCGCGGCGACGACGTGGGGCTTCGGCTGGAAGACCGCGGGCGCGCCGCGCTCGATGCCCTTCGCCCTCGCGCGCGATCCCTATCCGGCGCCGGCGCTTCGGTTCGGCTTCGCGATGGCGCATGTCGTCGCCGAGCCGGAGTTCCAGAGGCGCCTCCTCGAGCTGCCCGCGCGCCTCGCGAAGGCCCAGTCGCGGGTGCTCCGGCGCAGCATGTTCCACGAGTCGCGCGTCATCGCTGCGCGCGCGCTGTTCGCCACCGAGGAGCAGGTCACGCCGTCGCTCTTCGAGGAGATGAGCTCACGGCTCTTCGGCGCGCCGCTCCCCGGGCCGATGCGCGACGCCTGGCCCGATCCGCGCACCGGCGATCCCGCGCGCTTGCTCGCGCTGCTCGGCACGCGCGCGTTCCTCGCGCATGTCGTCGATCGCTACGACGACGACTGGTTCCGCAATCCGAAGGCCGGAACGCACCTCACGAGTCTCGCGTGCGGTCCTGCGTTCGACGGCGAGCCGATGCCGGACGGCGCGGCGCAGGCGACGGCGCGCGCGTTCGAAGAGGCGCTGGGTTGACGACGAGAGCCGTGCTGTCGATCGTGCTCGTGGCGCTCGGCACGGCGGCGAGCGGCGGCACCGCTGCCGGCGCGCCTCCCGCTCCCAGGCCGGCGCCCGCGCATCCGTCGGGCAAGCCGCCGGCACCCGCGACGCCGCTCGCGCCGCTCGCGATGTTGCCGAGCATCCCGCGGGTGAAGGTGGAGGTCCGCAAGACGCAGCTCGTGGTCGTCGAGGAGGTGAATCTCCCGCGCGGCGAGTGGCGGAACGAATCGCTCGATTTTTACGTGGCCTTCGGCGCTCCGGGCGCGCCACGCGCGATCGACGCGAGGCTGGTCGCCGTCGCCGACGGCGCGCTCGAGCCCGAGGACGAAGAAGCCGGCGAAGCGCTCGTCGTCGAGCGGACGCCCCATCGACCGAGCTCCGCGCATCCGCTCCTCGGCAAGGACTCGATGGCGGGCGTCGTCGTGCACGTGAAGCGGGAAGCGCTCGCGAAGGCGCTCGCGCCCGGCAACATGGCCGCGCTCCGCGTGCGTACGGCGCTCGATCTCCCGGAAGAGGACAACCTCGGCGCGCGCGGTGTCGTCGTGCGTCTCGGCGCATCACGCGGCACGCCGCTCACGCTGGGCCGTCTCACGGTCGCGGCGAAGGCTGGAGCGCCCGCTCCGGTGCGCGCCGAGGCACATCTCTGCGGTGGTGAGGCCGATGCCACGCCGCTCGCCATCGCCATCGTCCCGCGACCGGTGTCTCCGCCGCTGCCGCTCGCGAACGCGCTACCGCCGTCGTCTTCAGCGCCGTCGTCTTCAGCGCCGGCGATCGCGCCGGTGCTCGCCGTGCGTCACGCGTCGGACGACCTGTGCATCCGCTTCTGGACGCCGCCGTAGCCGTAGCCGTGGCTGTCGCTGTCGCCGTCGCTTCAGAACGTCTCGCCGGTGTCGCCGGCCGTCGCGCCGCCCGAGTCGAGGAAGAAGCGGATGCCGAGGCTGATCAGCGTCGCGGGGCGGTCGGCGACGACGTCGCGACGACCGCCGAGCTCCACGCTGAACTTCCGCTCGACGTACCCTACGCCGAGGCTGATGGCGTGCGTCTTCATCCCGTCGTCGTAGCGATAGCCCGCGCGCAGCGGGAAGCGATCGGCGGCGAGAAACTCCGCGCCGATCATCGCGCGGCCGCGCGCGGAGCCGAAGGTCGTGAAGTCCACGAGCGAGTCGGCCTCGACCGTGACGATCTGGTTCGACCACCCGATGCCGCCGGCGAGGACGAGCGGCGCGAGGCTCGTGCCGGGCGCCGTGAGATTGCGACCGCTGAGCGCGACGCGAATGTTGTCGCTGATCTGGACGGCGGCACCCGCGTCGAAGGTGAAGCCGCTGAACAGCGGATCGTCCTTCGTGCCGTCGGATGCGAGGCTGCCACCGAGCGGCCCTGCGGCGGTCTGCTGACTCACGCGCAAGAATCGCCCCGTCGCACCGAGGCTCAGGCGATCGCCGAGCGGATACGCGAGGGTCAGACGAAGGTCGGTGAACTGCCGCTTGATCCCGTCGGGATCCATCTGCGACCAGGTGCCGCCGAATCCTCCGGCGAGGCGTGACGTGCTCGAGTCGGCGATCGCGCCGCCGTAGCTCTGCCGTCGCGCCTCGGGCCCGAGCGCCGCGAGGCCTTCGAGGTGGTAGACGCGGTAGAGCGGAAGGTTCGCCGGGTTGACGAAGATCGCCGTCGTCGAGCCGCCGAAGACCTGCGCGGCGTTGCCCATCGCGACCGAGCGCGGATGCTGGATCTCGCCGAGCTCGTAGCCTTGCTCGATGCTCGTCGACGAGCGATCGGCGAGCGCGAGCGCGGGACAGGAGCACGCGACCGCAAACGCGATCGCGGTTGCTCTCCGGAAAACGAGGGACCGCACCGCGGGCACCCTAACAAGGCGCGCGCCGGACGAACAATTTTCGACCGTACCCCCTGGGGCGGTTGACGAAGGCATTGAAGCGCCACGCGATCGAGGGTCACGGGGCCTAAAATTGCGGCACTTCGTCGACTCTTGACATCGAAAACACCGACATTTAGGTGCGTTGCGCCGGTGTCAGTGCGGCAACGCTCCGATAACAGAACGGCGACGCGGACTTATCCACCGCCTGCGAAGCTGCATGCGCACAGCACGTAATTCACAGGCGGTTTACAAGGAATAAAGCTGAATTGATGCGGCTACTTACACACAAACGAAACAATGGACATGACGACGCAAAATAGAGGGTGCTAGTTCCATCTTCCCCGTCGCGGCGGGGGGTCGGCGATCAGTGCCCCAACCCCGTCCTGTACCGGTCTGACACCAGACTGTCGCAGTCGGGCCGCTGGGGTGCTCATGCCGCTCTTCTGGCAACGACCGCGTGTGGCAGGGTCGAGAAGCATCTTCGGGACGGGAAAACCCGCGCCCGGAGCGGGGGATTTGTTTGTCCGGTCACTCGGTCTCTGCGGCGTAGTCCTCTCTCCTGAAAGGAATGCGCCTGGCGTCTCGACTCGCGAACTCGCACTGGAAAGCCGCGAGGTCGCCAGTCCACAGCCTGTGGAGAACCTGTGATTTTCGTCATTCGCATTCGGCGTTCGGCGTTCGCGCTTGAGGGTCCACGCCGAACGCGTGGGTGACTGAGAAACGGATGGAGATGCAGCACGACACGCTCTGGAACGAAGCCGTTGCTTTCACGCGGGCGAAATCGCCTGCGAGCTTCGAACAGTGGTTTTCGGGAGTTCAGTTCGACGGCATGACCGACGGCGTCGTGAGCCTGCGCGCCCGCGACGAATTCGTTCGGGAATGGGTCGACCAGCACTTCCTGCCGACCCTGGTCGACTTCCTGCGAAGCCAGACCGGCTGGAGCATCCAGATCGCGTGGTGTGTCGGCGGTGACCTCGATCGCCCCGTCGCCCTCGGGAATGGACAGCCTGCGCTGCCCGTACGACCGCGCGCGATGATGCCCGATCGCCCGATCACCCCGCCGCGCCCGACCGACGACCGGCTGCTCGGATCGCAGGCGCATGGTCAGGGGCAGCAGGACGGCTTCGGCTATGGCGAGGGACACGACGTGCCGCGCTCGTATCGCAACGGCGGCAACGGCGGCAACGGCGGCAACGGGACGAGCTCGAACGGCTCGCATTCCCACGGCTACGCCTCGCAGGGTCAGCACGGCAACGGCAAGGCCTCGCAGCCTCCGCCGGCCATCGAAGGTCTCAACGCCAAGTACACGTTCGGGAACTTCGTCGTCGGTCCGTCGAACCAGCTCGCCCACGCTGCGTCCATCGCTGCTTCGGGCGGCGGCGGCCCGCGTCACAACCCGCTCTTCCTCTGTGGCGGCACCGGTCTCGGCAAGACGCACCTCGTCCACGCCGTCGCCCATCGCTTCCGCGCGGAGCGGCCGTCGTCGCGCATCCTCTACGTCTCGGCAGAGAAGTTCGTGAACGAGTTCGTCCAGTCCCTCCAGGAAGGACGAATGAACGAGTTCCGCGCGCGCTATCGCGAGCGCTGCGATCTCCTCCTCGTCGACGACATCCAGTTCCTCGCCTCGAAGACGCAGACGCAGGAGGAGTTCTTCCACGCGTTCAACGCGCTGCACCAGGCGGACAAGCAGATCATCGTCACGAGCGACAAGTACCCGCAGCAGCTCGAGAAGATGGAAGAGCGCCTCGTCTCGCGCTTCTCCTGGGGCCTCGTCGCCGACATCCAGGGCCCGGAGCTCGAGACCCGCGTCGCGATCCTCCGCAAGAAGGCGCAGCTCGAGCAGATCGAGCTCGCCGACGAGGTCGTCCTCTTCCTCGCGCAGACCATCCGCTCGAACGTCCGCGAGCTGGAAGGCACGCTCATCCGGCTCGCGGCGAAGTCCTCGCTGCTCGGCCGCTCCATCGACATCGAGTTTGCCCGCCAGGAGCTCGCGCTCACGTCGAACCCGCGCGCGAGCGAGGCCGGCGTCGACGACATCCAGCGCGTGGTCTGTCATCACTTCAAGCTGCGCACCAGCGATCTGCTCTCCAAGGATCGCCACAAGAGCATCGCGTTCGCGCGTCACGTCGCGATGTACCTCTGCAAGCAGCGCCTGAAGTGCAGCTTCCCGGAGCTCGGTCGCGCCTTCGGCAACCGCGATCACACGACGGTCATGAGCGCCGTCCGCAAGGTCGAGGCCCTCCGCTCGAGCGATCCCGAGGTGCGCGCCCATCTCGAGGCCCTCGAGCGCAAGCTCGGCACCTCCGACTGAGCGATGGCGAAGCGGAAGCGAGGGTACGAGGCGCGGCTGGAGAAGCGCGCGCTCGTCCTCTCGCACGATCCCGATTTGCCTGCGGTCTGCATGAAATGCGGGTCGCACGACCGGATCACCCGTGAGCCGCGCATCTTCCACTGGCAGCCGGTCTGGTCGCGATTCCTCCTCATCTGCGGGATCGGCGTCATCCTCATGTTCCTCATGCGGCAGAGCGCGAGCCTCGAGATCCCGCTCTGCCCTCCCTGCACGGATCGCTGGACTTCGGCGCGCACCGCGCGGGTGGTGGGCATCGTCGCCATCGTGATCGCCTTCGCGACGCGGATCTTCCTGGGCATCGAGCACAACCGGCTCGGCATCGGCATCTTCCTCGCGACCATCGCCGCCTTTGTGGCGGTCAGCGTCACCTTCGTGCGGAAGCGTCAGCTCCGCGCCAGCGCCATCGACGAGGACGAGATCGGCCTGCTCGGCGTCCACCCGACGGCCATCGAGGAGGTCCTCGTCAGTGCGCGCCCGCAGCTCCCGCCGCCGACTTCGGTTTCTTGAGGAGCAGCACCAGGAAGAGCGAGGCGAGGAACACCACCGTCGCGCTCGTGAAGCCGTCCTGGAACGACAGAACCAGCGCCTGCAGCTTCACCTTCAGGGCGAGCATCGCCTCCGGGACCATCTGCGGTGCCGCGGTCTGCGAGGCCACCGATCCCTGGATGGCCGCGTACTGCTCCTGGGCGAGCGGGTTGTACGGCGTGACGTACTCCGAGAGGTAGGTCGTGTGCATCTTGGTCGCGCGATCGATCAGGAGGCCCATCCAGGCCGTGCCGATGGAGCCACCGAGCTCGCGCGTCAGGTTGAAGAGCCCCGTCGCGTTGCCGCGCTTCGCCGGCGAGATGTCGGACAGCGCGATCACGCTGATGGGTATGAACACGAACGCCAGCGAGACCGAACGCACGAACATCGACGCCACGAGATCGGTGAAGCCGGAGCGCTCGGTGAGGTGCGCGTTCATCCAGAGGCTGATCGCGACGCCGATGATGCCTAGCGCCAGGAGAACGCGCTGGTCGGCCTTGCCCCCGAAGCGACCGACCAGCGGCATGAGCACGATCTGGAAGGCGCCCGAGACGAGGAACACCTTGCCGATGTCGAGCGCGGAGTAGTGCAGGACGGAGCCGCAAAACAGGGCGAACAAGAAGTTACCCGAGAAGAGCGCGAGCCCCATCAGCAGGTTGATGCCGGTGCCGCTCGCGTACGTGACGTTCTTGAAGATCCGCAGATCCACGATGGGATGCTCGGTCTCGAGCTGGTGCACGACGAACGTGATGAGCGACGTCGCTGCGATTCCCATCAGCACCGTGATGGTGGTGCTCTCGAACCATCCCTCGCGATTCCCCTCTTCGAGGACGTACTGCAGCGAGGCCATCCCCGACGCGAGCAGGGCGATGCCGAAGATGTCGACCTTCTGCTTTGAGGGCGTGAACCCCGGCTCCTGGATGAAGCGAAGGGCGAGGATCGCGACGAGGATGCCGAGCGGCACGTTGACGAGGAAGCACCAGTGCCACGTCGACCAGTCGATGAGGTAACCGCCGATGGTCGGCCCGAGGAGCGGGCCGGTGACGGCGCCGAGCCCGAAGAGACCGCCGGCCATGCCGTGCTGCTCCTTCGGGTAGCGCGCGAAGAGGATGGTCTGCGCCGTCGGGATGATCGCGCCGCCACCGAGGCCTTGGAGCGCGCGGAACAGCACCAGCGACGGTAGGTTCCACGACAGCCCGCACAGCGCGCTCGCCGCCGTGAAGAGGATGATCGAGCCGGCGAGATAGCGGCGGAAGCCGAAGCGGCGCTGGAACCAGCCGGTCATCGGAATGATGACGATGTTCGCCATCATGTAGCCGGTGGAGACCCAGCCGATCTGATTGATGGGCGTGCCGAAGCTCGCGCGAATGTCGTTGAGCGCGACGTTGACGATGGTGATGTCGACGAGCGCCATGAGCGCCGCGCACATCACGACGAACGTGATGCCGGTCTTGCTGCCCGTGACCGTTCCGCCCGTGCCGCCCCCCGCACTGCTGGGTCCGCTCACGATGGCCTCGCTCTACTTCTTCCCGGTCTCGACCGTGACGTACGTGCTCATGCCGGGGCGGAGCGTGACGTCCTGCGGCTTGTCGTCGATGCGGATGAGGACCGGGATGCGCTGGACGACCTTCGTGAAGTTGCCGGACGCGTTGTCCGGCGGAAGCAGCGAGAAGCGCGCGCCGGAGCCGGCCTGCACGCTGTCGACGTGTGCGTTGAAGACGCGATCGGGATAGGCGTCGATCTTCAGCCTCACGTGCTGGCCGTCCTTGATGTCGGCGATCTGGTCTTCCTTGAAGTTCGCGACCACCCAGACGTCGTCGAGCGCGCTGATGGCCATGAGGGGACGGGCGGGATCGACGGTCTGGCCAACCTCGACGCTGCGGCGCGAGACGACGCCCCGGACCTGCGCCTTCACTTGCGTGTAGGATACATTGAGGCGGGCCTGCTCGACCGCGGCCTCGGCCTGCGCGACCTTGGCGACGGCGACGGCGACGGCGGCGCGCGACGCATCGATCTGCTCGGGGCCCGCCTGCGCGGCCACCAGCCTGCCTTGCGCGGTCTCGATCGAGCCAGCGGCATTGGTGATCCCGACCACCGCGTTCACCTCGCGAGCTCGCGCCTGCGCGACCGCCGCGACAGCCTGGTCGAACGCCGCCTTGCGCGCATCGAGATCGGCCTGCGCCACGGCGCCGTCCGCACGCAGCTTCTGCGAGCGCTCGAGATCGAGCTGCGCGAGCTGGCGTCGCGATTCGGCGGCGTCGACGTCGGCCTTCGCCTGATCGATGCTCGCCTTCGACGAGCCGGCCATCGCCGAGGCCGATACGACGCCGCCCCTCGCCTGGCGGAGGTTCGCGTCGGCGTTCCGCTCGGTGAGGGCGAGCTGCGTCTCGGCGGCGGAGAGGCTGGCCTTCGCGGAGAGGAGATCGGCCTCGGCGGTGATCAGCCGGACCTTCGCGTCACGGTCGTCGATCTCGACGAGGACGTCGCCGACCTGGACGAGCTGGTTGTCCTTCACGTCGACCTTGATGACCTGACCCTGGACGCGCGCGGCGACTGTCGCGACGTGACCCTCGACGAATGCGTCGTCGGTCGACTCCTTGCCGCGGCCCGTGAGCCAGACGCCGGTGCCGACCGCGGCGAGGCTCAGCGCGATGCCCGCGAACACGAGCTTCGCCTTCGCCTTTCTCTTCGGCGGCTCGCGGTTCTTCGCGGCGGGCTCGTCCACGAGCGGCTGCGGACTGCTGAGCGGGGCCTCGGTGGGCAGCGTCTTCGCCGATGCACGCTCGGCGGGGGTACTGTTCAACGCGGCCGTGGTCATGATCCTTCGTCTGATGCCGCGCTCGCGGCTTTGGACAGTGTGGCCCATTCGGATAGTCTGTCCGCCAGGGCGAACAATCGAACGATGGCCGATCTCAATGATATCGTGGTGTTCGCTCGTGTGGCGCGGGAGCGCAGCTTCACGAAGGCCGGCCGAGCGCTTGGAATGCCCAAGTCCACGGTCAGCGAGCGGGTCGCGCGTCTCGAGGCGAAGCTGGGCGTCCGCCTGCTCGAACGGACGACGCGCAGCCTCCGTCTGACCGCCTCCGGCACAGCCTACTTCGGGCGCGTCTCGCGGATCGTGCAGGAGCTCGACGACGCCGAGGCGGCCGTCACCGCGGCTCACATCATGCCGCGAGGGCTTCTCCGCGTCGGCTCGCCGCTGCTCTTCGCGCAGGTGTTTCTCGCCGACGTGGTGTCCGACTACCTGTCGCGCTTCCCCGAGGTGCAGGTCGAGATGGTGGTCGCCGATCGCGCCTTCGACATCCTCGAGGAGGACCTCGACGTCGCAATCCACGTCCTCGGCGCGCTGGACGCGCAGCTCGTCGCGCGGAAGCTCGGGATCGGCGAGCGGGTGTGCGTCGCGTCACCGGGGTACGTGGCGACGCGTGGAATGCCGAAAATACCGACGGATCTCGTGGAGCACGACTGCCTCGTCACCGGCCCGACGCGTCAGCTCACGTGGTCTTTCGACGACAAGGCCGGCGCGTCGTACGCCGTCGCGATCGTCGCGCGCTACGCGGTGTCGTCCGCGGAGCTCGTTCATCGCGCGGCGCTGGAAGGGCACGGCATCGCCGTGCTGCCGTCGTTTCTGTGCGGCAACGATCTCGAGCAAGGAAAGCTGGTGCCCGTCCTCGAGGGTTGGTCGCCTGGCGAGGTGGTCGTGCACCTCGTCTATCCGAGTAGCCGGCACCTGCCGGCGCGCGTCCGCGCGTTCGTCGATCTGGTGGTCGCGCGGCTCCCGAGCTTTCCATCGGCGCTAGGTCGCGAGCCCGTTGCGTGAGGCGACGCCTTGGCCGGGGCCAGGACTATCCATGATCGGGCCGGTCGCTGGCTTCATGGGCGCCTCCCGCCCTGATCCGCCCGGACAAAGCCTGGATCGTCGATGTGCTCACACTGGCACACATAGTGCTCGA
>JAYTOQ010000244.1:0-4775 GCA_043747665.1 Polyangiaceae bacterium
GACCTTCTGCGCGTGCTTCTTCGCTTCTTCGGACATCTGCTTCAGATCTTCTTCGCTCGAGCCGCCGGCGAGCGTCTGCTCGACCTTGCCGACGTGTCCCGCGTGCTCGGCCGCGAGCTTCTCGAGCTCTTGCGCGGCCTCGTTGAACGCTTGCTCGACGTCGCTGCCCTCGCCCTCGCCTTCGCCGCCCGGCGTACCGCGGCCGCCACCGGACTCGCCGCCGGCATGCGAAGGCCGGCCGCCACGCGATCCAAACGACGGATCGGGCTGACGGAGCCGCGCTGCGAGGTCCTGCGCTGCGAGCACGGTATGGGGCAAATCCTCGCCTTTTTGCGCGCGATCGACGCGCATCAGATCGACCTCGACGATCTCGCCGAGGTCGCGACCGAGCGACCCGAGCCGGAGCATCGCGCGACCGCCGCCGCCGAGCACGATCACCGCGGCGTCCATGCGCTGGACGCCACGCGCCTTCTCCGGCGGCTTCTGCGCGAGCGCCCCGCCGACCGCGAGATCGTCCGCGACATCGGCGAGCTCCTTCGCGACCTCGCGCGTGTCCTTCAGGCCCTGGCCCTGCACGACGGCGTCGACGACGAGCACGATGCGCTCGCTGGCCTTCACGACCGCGGCATGCGCGGCGGTGCTGGGCGAGCGTGCCTCGTTGGTGACCGCCTCCTTCACCTTGCGCATGCGTCCGCGGAGCAGCGCCGCGAGCCGACCCGGGACCCGCACGCCGGCATACGACGTCGACAGCGTCGTCTCGAGGAGCTCGGTAGCGTCGTCCTCGAGCTTCGCCTCGTGATCGAGAAACTCGCGGCGGTCCTTGAGCTCCTTCGGTACGGGATGGCCGAGGCGCCACGCGAGCGCGTCGACGAGCGCCTCACGCAGGCGAACGAGCGCGGCGAGGCGCCGGGCCTCGGGCTCGCCGACGTCCGGCGGGACCACTGTGATGGCCTCGCTCGCGCCCCACTTCGGCCCGGTGATGGGATCGTTGTCCTTGGCCTCGACGCGGATCTCGATCGGGGCGTGGCTCTTCTTGATGAAGGGATCGCTTGCGCGCAGGTTGTATCCGCCGCGATCGGATTTGGTCTCGCCGTCGAGGCGAGCGAGCACGCGGCGCTCCTCGCGAGCGCCCGCGCGCATCACGAGATGGACCTCGCGGAGGCCGTGATCGTCGGTGGCCTCGTAGTGAATGGGGATCTCGGAGGCGTCCTCCTCGCCGGCGAGCACGATGCGCTTGGGCGCGCCTTCGAGCGCGACTTCGGGGGCGCGATCGGCGATCGACTCGATGGCGGTCTCCTGCGACTCGGGAATGGTGACCTCGCCGAAGCGCGCCACGATGCGCAGGCTCACCGTCTCCGCGAGCGGCCAGCGCGCGACCACCTGCCCGGTGCCGTCGTCGACGAACGGGACCTCGGCGCTGCCGTCGGTGAGGAGGAGGCGGCGACCGGAGTGGACAGGCGTGCCACGAAACGTGAGAAGCGTGCCACGCGGCAGCGCGACGTCCTCGTAGGCGATGACCCGTCGCTCTTCCTGGTGGAGATAGTCGGGCGGCCGGGCACGGACCTGCGGCTCGGAGAGCCACGCCATGCCAATGGGGGCCACGCCCTTCTGCGCGACGAGCACGTCGAAGCCCTCGACCACCCCCCAAGGCGCGGTGGCGCACGCAGCGACGTTGATAGCGGCGAGGCCCAGCGCGATCACGCCGAGCACGAAGCCGAGACGCTGCGCGCTCTTCACGACGCCGCGACGGGGAAGCGCCGCGAGCGTGCGCGTGACATGGAGGTGAGCGAGCTCCGAGGAGGTCCCCTTCCCCGCGCCGGGCGCGCCCTCGGCGTGGAGCAGCGAGAGCGCGCGGATGGCGCGGCCGGCGAGCTCCGGTTCGACGCCGCCGGCGACGCGGTCGATGGTGCGGGCGGGGTCGCGGAAGATGCGCGCCTCGAGGACGTGCATCGCGACGACCGCCGCTGCGGTGGCGAGCACGATGGCGAGCGCACCGAGACGGGCCGGGGTCGTGCCGATGCGCGCGACGAGCATCGCGATGGTGGTCGCGAGGCACGCGAGCGCGACGATGGCGCGGATGCGCGGGCCTCGCACGGCCGAGAGCCACGCGTCGCGGAGCACGCGCAAGGGCTCGGGGATCAGTGCTCGCTTCATCGACACGACAGCACGAATCTACCACCGCGCACGCGCGACCTCACTGTCCGGGCGGCGGGATCGGCGGCGGGAACGTCGGGAAACCGCTCGGTACCACGAAGGTCGGGAAGCCGCTCGGCACCGGAAACGCGCTCGGGAAGCCGCTCGGAAACGCCGAGGGGAACGGCGGAAACGGCGGGATGACGCCGTTCGACGGTACCGCGCTCCCGGATGGCTTGGGCGCGGCGCTTCCCGACGGATGAGGCTTCACGGGCGTCACCGGCACGGGGACCGCGGGCGTCAGCGGCGGCGCCGTGCCGGTGTTGGGCGGCGGCGTGACCGGCGGCGGCGTCGTGGTGGCGGGCGTGGTGAGCGTCGTCACGGTGGGGAGCGGCTCGACCGCGATGGGCGTGGGACCTGCCGTGCTCATCACGTACGCGACGACGGCACCCGCGCCGAGCAGCAGCGCGACGATGGCGAGCGCGATGATGATCCCGGCGCCGCTCTTCTTCTGGCCGCGCTGCGCGCCGCGATACGGCGGGTTGGTGGCGGCGTCGAGATCGGGAACGGGGCGCGCCGAGCCGTGCGCTTGCGGAGGCGGCGCATAGACCGCGGGATCGAGCGGGGCGGCACGCGCGGTCCCGGTGCCGGGCCGTTGCGCATTGGGGTTCGCGGGCGGCGGTCCCGAGCCGGGATTGCCGACGAGCGCGCCTTCGGCAGGAGCGCCCATCACTGTGCCGGTGCGCAGATCGCCGCGATGCGCCGCGGGCGACGCAGCCGGCGGCTGCGGCGACGGCCCCATGCTCGCCTGCGGGATCTTCGCGGTGCCGGCGCGCTTGCCGCTCGTCAGCGCGTCGAGCGCGATGCGCATCTCGGCGGCGGATGCGAAGCGCATCTCGGGCCGCGGTGCCATGGCGCGATGCACGAGGCCCGCGATCTCGGGCGGGACGTTGGGCGCGACGTGCACCAGCGGCGGCACCTCGCCACGCTCCACCTTGAGCACGACGACGCGCGGATCCTCGCCCTGCGCGGGCGTCTGCCCGGAGAGCATCTCGTAGAGCATGACGCCTACCGAGTAGAGGTCGGCGCGCGCGTCGACGTCGGTCGCGGAGTATGCCTGCTCGGGCGCCATGTACTCGGGCGTGCCCATGAGCATGCCGGCGACGGTGAGGTTCTTCTGACCCGCGCCGGTCGCGCCTTCCGCGCGCTTCAGCTTCGCGATTCCGAAATCGATCAGCTTGATGACCGGCTTGCCTCCGTCGAACGTGACGAAGACGTTGTCGGGCTTGAGATCGCGGTGCACGACGCCGAGGGAGTGCGCGGCCTCGAGCGCCTCCAAGATCTGCGACGTGTACTCGCACGCGGTCGCCACTGGCAGCGTGCGCTCTCGCTTCTCGAGGGTGGAGAGCGGCTCGCCCTGGAGCAGCTCCATGACGAGATACGCGATGCCGTCGGGCGTGGCCTCGACGTCGGTGACGTGCACGACATGAGGGCTGCGGATCTGCGCCGAGACGCGCGCCTCCTGAAGGAACCGCTCGATCAGACCGGAGCGACGCGCGAGGTCACTGTGCAGCACCTTGATCGCGACGTGCGTGCCGAGGCGAAGGTGCTCCGCTTCGTAAACGGAGCCCATGCCGCCGTCGCCGAGGAGGCGCAGCAGCTTGTACTTCGAGCTGATGACTTGGCCGACCTCGACCACGGGTGCGGTCTTACCATAGTCGAAGCGGAGGAGAGACGTGCCGATGCTCACCTCGGTTGGACGTCCGGCTCACCCCGATCGGTTCAAAGCGCCGCATTTTCGCGGTAAAGATGCGTAAAGCGAGCGCAGTTCACGCGGTTCACGCGGCCTGGCGCGACTCGTTAATCGAGATACGGCCGACGTGGAGAAGCTCCGAGGCGGTATCGGCGTCCTCGATGGCCGCGAACATCGGGACCAGGCGCTCGTCGCCCGAGCCGCTCCCGCCGAACGCGCCGCTCGGCGAGAAGGCCCGCGCCTGCGGGCCGTCGAGAACGAGGAAGAGGTCGCGACGCGTTCCGGTCGCGCTCCACGGCGCCGTGATGACGTACGCGATGCGCTCGCGGTCGAGATGCAGCTCCTCGAGGCCGCGACGAATGAGCACGCGGCGGTCGGTGACGAAGTAGCGCGTGTTGCGGGCGAGGAGCACGGGGCGGATCAGCGCGGCGTAACCGATGAAGCACGCGACGCTCAGGAGCAGGAGCACGACGAGGCCGACCGCGCCGACGAGGAAGCCCGAGGTCACCGGCGAGAGCAGGTGCTGGCGGAGGATCTTGGCGAGCGGGGGCGCCGAGCGCGCAAGCATCAGCGCGGCGGAGCCGGCCACCGACGTCGCCACCACTGCGGTCGCGATGCGCCGGTTGGTCCAGCGCGACGAGAGCGGCGCCGCGGTCCAGAGCACGCGCTCGCCGTCGTCGAGCCGCTGCGCGAGCGGCAGGTTGCCGTCACCCTGCGGCGCGCTCGGCGTGAGACCGCGGACGATGGCCCAGAGGCGATCCGGCGTCTCGACGTCCGCGAACGTGATGCTGAGCGTGCGCTTCAGCGCGCCGGTCGGCACGGCGCGCTCGAGGACGAGATCACCGACGCCGGGCACCTTGGGGTTCCAGCGGATCACCGCGTAGCTGAT
>JAYTOQ010000245.1:0-17381 GCA_043747665.1 Polyangiaceae bacterium
CGCAGTGCCTTGCCGACGATGCGCTCGAAGCCCTTGGCGACCTCGTCGTCGCGGCCGGTCGAGAGCGGTCGCGCTTCCTGCTGGAGCTTCTCGCGGAGGCTCTCCCGGGTGTCGAAGGGCAGCGCGCCGGCCACCGAGCGATAGAGGATGGTGGCCACCGAGTACACGTCCGAGGCCTCGTCCACGCGGCGCGCGTCGAGCAGCTGCTCCGGCGCCATGTAGGGGACGGTCCCGATGGCCGCGTGCACCGAGGTGAGGCTGCTCATCTTCCCGTTCGGGTTCTTCACCCGACTCAGGTTGAAGTCGAAGATCACGGCATGCCAGCCGTTGGCGTTGGGCCGCAGGATGACGTTCTCGGGCTTGATGTCGCGGTGGATGATGCCGATCGACTGCATCTCTGCGACGCCGCTGAGGACGCCGATGCCGAGCCCGGTCGCGTCCTCGACCGAGAACCGCGCGCGTTTGAGCACGTCGCTCAGCAGCTCGCCTTCGATGTACTCCATGACAAGGGCCATCCCGAACGGGGGCCCGGTGAGGAACTCGTACATGCGCGCGATATGAGGGCTCTGGAGCCGCGAGAGTGCCCAGGCTTCACGACGGAACCGCTCGACGCTCTCGCGCGAAACTGCGGCTTCGGGATGCAGCACCTTGATGGCGACGCGCTCTTTGGTGTCGTTCCGATGCGCGAGCCACACCACTCCGAAGGCGCCCGAACCCAGCAACGACTCGAGCACGTACACCCCGATCTGGGAGCCCGGCGCAAGTTGCACGTAGCCATGGTACGCGGGCTAGCAACCCCACGCGAGCGCTAAACGGGCGACGCGGTAGCGTTTGTCGGCTCGAACTTGATACGGTGCAGCGCTGCATGAACGGGCAGACCTCGGACAGCAGCCCGCCCGGCATTTCCCCGCCCCCGGAGGCTCCGATCGTCCCGCCCGAGGACCACGATCACAAGGAGCACACGCAGCGCGAGGGGCTCCTGGCGTTGCGAAACGCCGCAAAGCTCGCGGCGTCGATGCTCCTCACGTGGAGCGTTGCGCTCATCGTCGCGTTCAAGCTCCCGAAGTATCTCGGGCCCGTCCTCTTCGGGCACTACAAGTTCGGCGACCAGACCGCATTCGTCGCGGCGGTCTTCCTGAGCCTCGGCGTCGACACGTACATCTCGCGCGAGATCGCCATCCGCCCGAAGCACGCCAGCGACTTCTTCGGCGGCCTGCTCGTGGCGCGCTTCCTCATGCTCGCGCCGCTGCTCGTGATCGCGCTCGTCTACCTCGACGGCAAGGTCCACGAGCGGCGCGTCGCGGCGCTGCTCTTCGGGGTGGCGTACCTCTTCACTGCGCTGAACCAGACCTTTCAGCAGACACTCCAGGCCACGTCGAAGGTCGATCGCCTCGCCGTGGCCAACGTGCTCGCGAAGGTGCTGTGGGGCGGCGGCACATTTGCGGCGGTCGCGCTCGGCGCGCCGTTCTGGGTGCTACCGCTGCCGATGATCGTCGGCGAGGCGTTGAAGGCCCTCGTTCTCTTCCTCGCGACCAAGGACGCCGTCGACCTCGAGCTGCGCATCGACCTCGAGGCGACGAAGAAGGTGCTGCGGATCGCCTTTCCTTTCTACATCGCGAACGTCGCGGTCTCGATCGGCTCGTCGATCGACGTCCTCACGCTGAGCGCGCTCGTGCCGGAGACGTCTCCCGAGCTCGGCTGGTACGGCTCCGCCCTGCAGCTCGCTCAGCTCTCCGCGCTGCTGTCTCCCATCATGAGCGGCGTGCTCATCCCCATGATGAGCCGCGCGAAGGCCCGGAATATCGACGATTTCTACCGGATCCTGCGACGCGGCTTCGAGGCCGTCATCGTCGTCTCGATCCCGCTCACGCTGCTCCTCGCCCTCGGCGCGGAGTACTGGATCCACATCACGGTGAAGGACGCGTTCTTGCCCGCCGCCGGCAGCCTTCGCTGCCTCGCGCCGACGTTCGTGTTCGCGTATGCGAACGTTCTCCTCTGGCTCGCGCTGATGATCCTCGACCGCTCGTGGACCATCACCATCGTGTCCATCGTCGGCCTCTTGCTCCTGCCGGTGTTCGTCATCGTCGCCGTGCCGGTGATGGAGAAGCTCGGCCCCGGTGGTGCAGGCATGGGCGCCGGCATCGCGCTGTCGTTCCGCGAATTCGTCATCGTGGTGGTGTTCCTCTGCTTCCTGCGCAGCAAGGCGCTCGATCGACGCGGCGTGTTCGCGCTCGTCAAATCGCTCGCCATCTGCGTGGTCGTCGCGCTCGTCGATCATTACCTGACGGAGACGATCATTCCGCCGCTCCGCCTCGCCGCCGACGCCGCGCTCTACGGTGTGCTCGCGCTGGCCGTGGGCGTGATCGCGCCGACCGACATCAAGGCGGTGCTCAAGATGGTCAAGGACCGCAAGAAGAACGCGACGGCGTAGCCATGTTCGGGGGAACGAAACCGGCGTGTCGCGTGCGCGACAGCGCGTCGCATCGGCTTTTCGCGCGGCGCTGCTGTCCGGGACGGCGGAGGCGAAGTACCGTTCCGGCCCTTGCATCTCTTGCGCTTCACGCTCGGCGACGCTCGCTACGGCGTCGCCATCGATCGCGTCGTCGAGGTGGCACCACGCGTGCTGATCACGCCGCTCCCGGGCGTGCCGGACTTCGTCGAGGGGATCTTCTCGTACCGGCGGCGAGCGTGTGTGGCGGTCTCGCTGCGGCGACGGCTCGGCCATCCGACGCGCGCGCCGGCGCTCGACGATCACATCGTCGTCGTGCAAGGACGGCGGCGGCTGCTCGGGTTCGTCGTCGATCGCGTCCACGGCGACCAGGTGGTCCTCGATCACGAGATCGAAGTACCCACCGAGAGCTCGCATCACATCACCGGCGTGGTCGCGCTCGCCGATGGGCTCCTCTTGATCCAGGACATCGACGCCATGCTCAGCGACGACGAGGAGCGCGTTCTCGATCAGAGCATCGTCGGAGAGAAGGCGTGATGCCGGCGCCGCTCGAGGTGTGGGACGAGCGGCTCCGGAGCTTGTTCGGCCTGTCGCTCCTCGCCCATCCCGCACGGCTGGGCGACGGATTGCGTGCAGCATGCAAGGAACTGGGGATCGCCGACGACGCCGAGCTCCTCGCGCGCGTGGATGGCGGCGATCGCGACGCACGCACGGCGCTGGCCCGGGCGCTGACCATCGGCGAGACGTACTTCCTCCGCGAGCCTCTGCACTTCGATCTCCTCCGCGAGTCGCTCCTCCCGGCAGCGCTCGCGCGAGCGGGTGACGGCCCCGCCGCTCCTGCGCCGCCCGTCGTCATGGTCTCGGCCGCGTGCTCTTCGGGCGAAGAGGCCTATTCGATGGCCATCACGGCGCGGCAGATCCTGGGTGAGGCGGCTGCAGGACGCGTGCGCGTCATCGGGTTCGACGTGAACGAGCGCGCCGTCACCGCTGCGCGACGAGGCGTCTATCGCGCGTGGTCGTTGCGCGGCATGGCCGAGGACGTGCGCCGTCGCTGGTTCGAGCGCTCCGGAGACGAGTGGAGCGTGGTCCGCGAGGCGCGCGCGCTCACCACGTTCGAGCGACGGAACCTGGTCGATGCCGCGGACGTCCTTCCGCCGGGCAGCGCCGACATCGTGTTCTGCCGCAACGTCCTCATCTACTTCGACAACGCCGCCGTGGTCCGCGCGTTGACCCAGCTCGCGGCGGCGCTCCGACCGCACGGGAGCCTCATCGTGGCATCGGCGGAAGCAGGCCTCTTCGCGGCCGCCGGCCTCGGCGCGCGTCAGATCGGCGACGTATGGGTGCATACGCGCGGCGACGAGCGGCCGTCGGTGCATGCTCCTCCCGCGGCGCCAGCCCCCGCCTCGGTCCGTCGAAAGAGCGCGCTCGCGCCGACCCGGCGACTTTCGGACCGACGGCACAGGGTGTCCGTGACCAGCGACGCACCCGCCGAGGCCGTGCCGGACGGCGGCGCGACATCGGCATCGCCATCGCCATCGCCATCGCCATCGCCCGCGACGTCGCCCGAGGACGTCGCGCACTACCTCGATCGCGGCTGGTCGATCCTCGATGCCAACCCACGGCTCGCCGCCGAGGAGGCGCGTCGCGCCATCCTCCTCGATCGCACGCTGGCCGCGGCGCACGTCCTCGCGGCCAGCGCAGCGCTCGCGCAGTCCGACGTCGGCGGCGCGCGGCGAGCGCTTCGTCACGCACGACGCTACCTGTCGGCCACGTCCGGAAGCGAGATCGTGCGCGGCGGCGGCGGAGCCACCGCCGCCGAGATGGAAGCGTATTGCGCGCGGCTCGATCGCGCGCTCGAAGGACGCGAGCGATGAGCGAGCGCGAGCTCTTCACGCCCGCCGAGCGCGCGATCCTTCTCGAGCGAACGGCGGCCATCGCCCGTCGCGACGAGACGGAGAGCGAACGCTCTTCGGCGCGCGTCGAGGCGGTATTCTTCCGCGTCGGCCGACAGAGCTGCTGCGCCTACGCCCGAAGCATCCGCGGAGCGATCCGGCTCGACGGCATGGTGCCCGTGCCCCACGGCGGGCGCACAGTGGCCGGCGCGATCGTCCGCAGCGGCAACGCGATCCCGGTGTTTCACCTCGCGGCGCTCGTCGGCGATCGGATCGGTCGGCTTCCGGAGACCGCGCACGGCCTCCTCGTGGGCGGCGACTCCGACGAGCTCGCGCTGGCCGTCGACGCCATCGACCGCTTCGGCGACCTCGATACCAAGAACCTCCGTGAGCCTCCCGAGGAATCTCGCTCGCGATGGGTCACTGCGGCGACCGTGGACGGTGAGATCTTCGTGGACCTCGATGCGCTTCGCGATTCGCCCGCTCTGTGGGTAGACGCGAGGATGACCAGGACGGAATAGATGAACGACTCGCTCTCGATACGTACTCGCCTCTCGTTTGCGTTTGGACTGCTCGTGGCCATGATCGTCGGGATCACCGCCATGACCTACGTGCGCGAGCAGAAGATCGAGCAGACGCTCGCCGCCACCACCACGCGCACGCTCGTGGCGACCCGCGCGTTGTCGAACGCGCGCGTCGACCTCGAGCGCATCCGCCAGCGCCATATCCTGCACGCGGTCTCGAAGAACCAGGCCGACATGGCCACCCTCGAGGCCGAGATCCGCGTCCTCGACCAGCAGATCGAGCAGGCCCTCACGCAGACGGAGGCCATCTTCGATGCCGACGACGTGCGCCGTCCCCTGGTTCAGAGCCTGCGCGAGGTCATTCGCCAGTACCGCGACGTCCGGGAGCGCGAGCTTTACCCCGTGAGCCATCGCAACGACGTCGAAGCGTCCATGACCATCGTCATGACCACGCTCACCGCGCTCTACCAGCGCATCGGCGACGAGCTCGTGCGCCTCAAGACGGCCAACGACAAGATCGTCGACGCCACCAACACGTCGATGAGCTCCTCGATCGAGGACGGGCGTCGCTCCTCGCTCATCGTCAGCGTGCTCGGCACCGTCCTCGCGTGCGGCTTCGCGTTCTTCACGGTGCGCGACATCATCGGCCGTCTTGGTCAGCTCGCAGCGGTGGCGGCCGACGTGCGAGCGGGCGACACGAAGCGCCGCGCGAAGCTGTCCGGCACCGACGAGCTCGCGGTCCTGGCAGGCTCCTTCGATTCCATGCTCGACGAGCTCGCGCGGCGCGTGGCCGAGACCACGAGGCTCGCCGACGATCAGAAGAAGAGCCGCGACGATCTCGCGAAGGCGGTGGGCCTCTACGGAGACTTCGTGGAGCGCGTCGCCGCCGGTGACCTCACCACCAGCCTCAAGGGCGGTGGAGCCGAAGAGCTCGCGGCGCTCGGCGAGAACCTCGGTCGCATGAGCGGCGGCCTGCGCGGCATGGCCCTGCGGGTGCAGGAGGCGGTGGCACTCCTCGGCTCCGCCGCCGCGGAGATCATGTCCACGGCGGCCGAACAAAGCTCGAGCGCGACGGAGACGGCCTCGGCCGTCACCCAGACCGTGGCGACCGTCGAGGAGGTAGCGCGCACCGCCGAGCAGTCGACCGAGCGCGCGCGCACCGCCGTGGAAGCGTCCGAGCGAAGCCTCGTCATCTCCGAGGGCGGACGCAACGCCGTCGAGGAGGCTCTCGCGACGATGGATCGCGTTCGCGATCAGATGGCCGCCATCGGCGAGCGCATGCTCGCGCTGTCCGAGCAAGCGCAAGCCGCGGGCGGCATCACCGGGTCGGTCGCGGAGCTCGCCGAGCAGTCGAACCTGCTCGCCCTGAACGCATCGATCGAAGCGGCGCGCGCAGGCGAGCACGGTCGTGGCTTCGCCGTCGTCGCGCACGAGGTCCGAGGCCTCGCCGAGCAGTCGAAGCGCGCCGCCGGCCAGATCCGCGGCATGCTCGGCGACATCCAGAAATCCGCGCAGGCCGCGGTGCTCGCCGTCGAGGAAGGAAGCCGCGCGGTGCAGACGGCGGGCGGCGCAGCGAAGCGGTCGGGCGAGCGCATCGAGGAGCTCGCGACCACCATCTCGTCGACCGCGGAGATCGTGAAGCACACGCTCGCCGCGACGCAGCCGGTGATCACGGGCATGTCGCAGATCACGCAAGCGATGCGGTCCATCGAGCAGGCCGCGCTGCAGGCCTCCGAGGGCACGCGGCAGACGGAGAGCGCCGCGCGCGATCTCAACACCCTCAGCACGACGCTCCGGGACGCGGTCGCGCAGTATCGGACCTGAGCACGAGCGATGGCGAAGGCGACCCTCGACAACCTGCGCGCGATCTTCCGCGAGGAGTTCGACGACTTGCTCCACGTTCTCGGGCGTCAGACGGACCGCGCCGAGCGCGCGACGTCGGCGGAGGAGACCGCCGCCGCCGCCGCCGAGGTACGTCGCGCCGTGCACACGTTGAAGGGCGCAGCTCGTGCGGTGGGCTACCCCGCGCTCGAGGCAGAATGCCACCGACTCGAGACGGCGATCGAGGCGCTGCGCTCAACGGGGACGCCGTCGAGCGCGGAGGTCCTCGCGCAGGCGCGCGAGACGATCACCGTGATGAACCGCTTCGCGCCCATGGTGCACGGCGGATCGCCGGCCTCGCCGGTGGCCGCCGCACCGCCTGCGACGGTGGCCAACGTCACGTCGGGCGGAGCGCCGGCCGCGGCAACGGCAACGGCAACGGCAGCCTCCGACGATGCCGTCGCGATGCCGGGACCGAGCGCGCAGGAGACGGTGCGCGTCGACGCCGGTGCGCTCGCCGCGATCCTCGATGCGTCCGAGAACCTCGTCCTCGAGATGTCGCGAGGCGTCGAGCGGACCTCACGACACACCGTCGAGGCCACCACCGCCGATCTCCTGCGCGAGCTCGATCACGTCCGGCGCCTCGCCGCGGCCTACGAGTCGACGTCCGGCTCGCATGCGGCCGGCGAGGTGCGGCGCCGCCTCGATCGCGCCTTCGGGACGGCGCGAACGTTGAGAGCTGCGTCCGAAGCGCTGGCGACGAACGAGGCGGTGGCGTGGAACGGCGCGTCGGCGCGCGCGAAGACCGTCGCGGCATCGGCGCGCGGGCTCCGTCAGGATCGCTTCGAAGGCCCTGCCAAGGCGGCGCTCCAGGCAGCGCTCGATGCCGCCGCCGATGCCGGCGTCCTCTTGCGCGTCGCGCGTGACGGCGACGACGTGAAGTTCGATCGCCAGCTGCGCGAGCCGCTGCGCGAGATCTTGCTGCATCTTGCACGCAATGCCGTGGCCCACGGGATCGAGGCGCCCGCCGCGCGTCGTGCGCAAGGCAAGCTCGAGTCGGGCCTGCTCACCATCTCCGCCGAAGAGGGCGATGGTGAGCTGCGGATCGTGGTCACCGACGACGGGCGCGGCATCGATCTCGACGCGGTGGCGGCGCGCGCCCGCGCTCTCGGGATCGACGCCCCGCCGCTCGAGGCGCTCTTTGCGGCCGGCCTCAGCACGCGCGGCGACGCGGACCAGCTCGCTGGCCGCGGCGTCGGTCTCGACGTCGTTCGCCAGCGTGTCACCGAGCTCCACGGGCGCATCGTGGTCGAGACCGAGCGCGGAAAGGGAACGACGTTCCGCATCGCCGTCGCTCCGGACCTGAGTCTCACGCGCGCGCTCCTGGCGCGCGCCGGCGCGTTCGCCGTCGCGATCCGCCTCTCCGCGGTCGAGCGCATCGTCCGCACGCCGCGCAGCGAGCTGCGCGTGGCCTCGGGTCGCGCGCACATCCTCCACGACGGCGCGCTCCTGCCGCTCGCCAGCGTTTCGGCCGAGCTCGGCTCGGCGGCGACGGCGCTGCCCACCACGCCGTCGTTCACGTCGGTCATCACCGCTGCCGGCGAGCGTCGCGTCGCGCTGGTCGTCGACGAGCTCGTCGACGAGCGCGAGATCGCCGTGCGCCCGCTGCAGGGTCGCATCCGCAGCGTGCCGTTCGTGAGCGGTACCACCATCCTCGACGACGGCAGCGTGGGATGGGTCCTCGACGCGCAGGCGCTCGCGTCGAGCGCGCGCGGCGTGGTCCCGAGCGAGGACGGAGCAAAGACCGCGGTTCGCCGCGTGCTGGTGGTCGACGATTCGGCGACCACACGTGAGCTCGAGCGTGCACTGTTGCGCGCGGCAGGCTTCGAGGTGGTCGCAGTCGCCGACGGCGAGCAGGCGTGGCTGGCGCTGACCGGCGACACACGCTTCGACGTGGTCCTGAGCGACGTCGAGATGCCGCGCCTCGACGGCTTTGCGCTACTGGGTCGCATCCGCTCGACGCCGCGGCTCGCGCAGCTCCCGGTCGTGCTCGTGACCGCGCTCGAAGATCCCTCGGACAAGCAGCGGGCGCTCGACATGGGTGCGTCCGCGTATATCGTGAAGAGCGGCTTCGACGAGGACCAGCTCCTCGACGTGATCGCGGATCTCCTCTGACACGCACGCGCACGCGCACGCCAATGAGCCTCCACCCATGACGATCCGCGTCCTCGTCGTGAACGACTCCGCGACCGCACGCGCTGCGCTGCGCGCCTCCATGGCCGACGAGCCCGACATCGAGGTGGTAGGCGAGCTGCGCTCCGGCAGCGACGCCGTTGCTTCAGTCGAGTCGCTCGCGCCTGACGTGGTGCTCATGGACATCGTGATGCCCGAGCTCGACGGATACGAGGTCACGCGTCAGATCCTCCGCGCGCGCCCGGTGCCCGTCCTGATGATCTCCGCGAGCGTCGCGCCCGGCGACGTCGCGGTCGCGATGGACGCGCTCCGCGCTGGCGCCATCGCGGTGCTCGAGGCCCCTCCCCCGCCCGACGATCCGCGCTACGACGTGCGGCGCCGCGCGATCATCCACACCATCCGCAGTGCCGCGGCGCTTCCGCGAAGGAACGTCGACCGCATGACGTCGCCGCGGCCCACGCTGCAGGTCGAGATCGCTCCGGGGACACGCGCCTTCGAGGTCGTCGGAATGGTCGCGTCGCTCGGCGGGCCGCCGGTCGTCGCCGACATCCTCGCCCACCTCGCCAGCGCTCATCCGCCGATCCTGCTCGTGCAGCACATCGAGTCGTCGTTCGTCACGGGCTTCGTCACGTGGCTACGCGGCGCGGTGCGCACGAAGATGGTCCTCGCCGAGAGCGGCATGCTCCTCGAGCGAGGCACCGTCTACGTTCCGCCCGGAGACCATCACATCGGAGCAACCGCCGACGGAAGAGTCTTGCTGTCGACGGCACCGCAGATCGCCGGGTTCCGTCCGTCGGGCTCGCACTTGCTCTTTTCGCTCGCGCGCACCTACGGCATGCGCGCGCTGGGCATCGTGCTCACGGGCATGGGCACGGACGGCGCCGACGGCGCCCTCGCGCTCCACGAAGCCGGCGGCTTCGTCATCGCGCAGGACGAGGCGTCGTGCGCGGTCGCCGGCATGACGAACGCGGCGCGCAAACGCGGCGCTGTCGATCTCACCCTCACCCCGGGAGCGGTCGCCGCCCACATCCGCTAGAAGGAGGATCCCATGCTTGCCCTCGTCGCCGAGGACAGCCGAACCCAAGCCTACCAGCTCAAGCTTCTTCTCGAATCGAACGGCTTCGAAGTGATCGTGGCCGTCGACGGCGACGAAGCGCTCCGCTCCGCGCGCGAACGCACGCCCGACGTCGTGATCAGCGACATCGTGATGCCGAATCGCGACGGCTATGAGCTCTGTCGCGCGCTCAAGGACGATCGCGCGACCGTGCACGTGCCCGTTATCCTGGTGACGTCGCTCGGCGAGCCGCTCGACGTGGTCCGTGCGCTCGCGGCAGGCGCCGACAACTTCGTCACCAAGCCCTACGACGAGGCCCAGCTCCTCCGTCGCGTGAACCGCACCGTCGACCGCAAGGGCTCGCCCAACAGCCACGTGAACGTGGCCGGCAAGATCTTCGACATCAGCGCCAACCGCGAGCAGATCCTCGACGTCTTCGTCTCCGCGCTCGAGGACATGAGCGTCCGCAACGCCGAGCTCGAGGCGAGCCGCAAGCAGCTCACGGAAGCCACGTCGCGCCGTGACGAGGTGCTGCACGTCGTCTCGCACGAGCTGCGCGGACCGCTCGGCGTCCTGGTGATGGCGGCCGACGTCTTCGGCATGGATGCCAAGAGCGGAGCTTCGCCCGCCAAGCAGCAGTCCTTCGCCGACCGCGTGGTCCGGCAGGCGCAGCGCATGCTCGCCATCGTCGACGACCTCCTCGACATCTCCCGCATCGAGGCGGGCGAGCTTCGCGTCGAACCGGCGCGCGCCGACCTGGTCAAGGTGCTCCGCGAGGCGATCGATCGCATCACGCCGTCGCTTCAGCGTCACACCATCGAATTCCGTGCCCCCGCGTCGCTCGACGCGGACATCGACGTCGACCGCATCGAGCAGGTCATCGCCAACTTCCTCACCAACGCGATCAAGTATTCGCCCGCCGGCGGCGTCATCACCGTCGCCGTCGAGAAGGGCCCGACCACCGCCGTCGTCAACGTCTCCGATCACGGCATCGGCGTCACGCCGGAGGCCATTCCGCGGCTCTTCGAGCGTTACTTCCGCGCGCCGGGCTCAGAGAAGGCGGCCAAGGGCATCGGGCTCGGGCTCTACGTCACGAAGCGCCTCGTCGAAGCGCACGGCGGCACGGTCCGCGTCGCGAGCGAAACCGGCAAGGGCAGCACGTTCACGTTCGAGCTCCCGCTCATCGCTCGCGCGTAGCGAGCGGCGTCTCGCGAGCTTCAGAACCTGGCGGGCAGCGGCGCCCACGTGAGGCCGGCGTAGACGGTCTCCTGCGTGAGCGAGTTGGCGCGGATCGCGTTCGAGAAGTTTTGGTAGCCGATGCGAAGACCACCATCGATGGAGAACGTCGGAGCGACGGCGTAGCGGACGCCCGCCTCGACCTCGACGATCTTGTACTCGGCCTTGGTCTGCACGTTGCCGAAGTTGACGCCTGCAGAGACCTGCGCGCGGAGCGTCGTCGGTCCGATCGTATAGTTCACCGCCGAGATGCCCACGGCACGCTCCTCGAGATCCCCGGAGAAGATGTCGATCCACGGCGCCGCCTTCGCGAGAAGTGCAAACTGCACGCGATTGCCGTGACCGCCGAGCCCGCCCTGCGGCTGCGCGCCGGGCTGGAGACGCACGAACGGATAGCTGTCGTAGAAGACGCCCGCCGAAGCGAGGCCGTAATAGGAGATGCCGTTGAGGGCGTCGCTTCCGCGGCTCGCGCCGCCGGACACATCCGTGTAGACGGTGCGCGAGTAGTAGTGCCGCCACGCCTGGGTGGCCTCGGCGCGATAGATGGTGTCGCCGGTGCGCCCCCCCTCGAAGGAGGTGCCGATGGTGCCGGCGCCGATGGTGGTGGTGAAGCGATCACTGCGCGTGGCGTCGGCTTCGAGCGCGAGGCTCACGCCGGGCCCGAAGGTCGCCGCGATGACGCCGCGCGATGCGCTGTCGGCGCCGCCGAACGAATTGTAGACAAACTGCGGCGTCAGCGCGACGCGACGCGTGAGCTTGATCGGTGCGAGGACCTGCGTCTGCAGGAACAGCAGCGTGAAGCGCGCTGCGATGGTCGACGGGATGATCGCGACGGGATCGGCGGGCGGTCCCTCGCCGGTCCACGGCGCGTGGACGAGGAGCGCGGTGGTGGTGGTCGGGCCGTAGGCGCCGAACTGGTACGCGGCGAGACGGTATCGAGGCCGGACGATCTCGAGCGCGAGGCCCCCGTTGTGCAGCGTCGAGAGCGGCGTGTCGTTTGGGTCGGCGAGGTTGAGCGTTTCCTTATTGACGAGGTTCGTGTCGATCGTCGGCCGCTTGAACGTGTGCGTGTAGATGAAGCGCGGGTTGTAAATGGCGACAAAGTGGTCCTGCCCGCCTTCCCAGATGAAGTCGTAGCGGACCTGCGGCTGCAGCTCGGTCTCTTCGGCGGTGACGTCGTTGCCGGTGCGGACGCGCTCCTCGGCGCGCGCCTGGAAGTACGCTTGCTGCGCGACATCCATCGGCACGGGAAAAAACGGAAACATCGCGAGGCGGCCACCATACCCGAGTCGACGCAGGTGCGTCGACAGCGACGTGGCGCCACTGCGAACGGCGGCTTCGGCGCGGGGTGAGCCGGTCAGCCGCTCAGCCGGCGCGACGCGTCGCGGGCGGTGCCTCGGAGATCGTATCGCGGGCGCCACGCAAGAAGACGCCGCTCGTGCGCTCGGCGGTGCGACGCGGACGTGCGGTCCGAGATTCGAACCAGCCCACAGTGCGCCGCACGCCCTCGTCGAGCTCGACGGAAGGCACGAGGCCGAGCGCGATCGAGGCGGGTGCACTGTCCACGAGCGTGGGCCGGCCCGACATGGGAAGCGACGCCGGGCCGTCGTCGAACGCGTCCGTCACCTCGACACCGGCGAGCCCTACCGCCTCGGCGATCAGATGCGCGAGAGCGAGTACCGTCGCCTCCGACGAGGGGGCAACGACCGCCGGGATGCGCTCCTCGCTGCTCATGGCGCGTACGAGCGTCTCGACGACGTCGTCGACGTATGCCAGGCGCAGCCGTTTTTCGAGCCGCGCGCAGGGACGGAGGTTGTCGCCGCGCAGCGCCTGGAGGACCAGCTCGCTGACGATGTGATCGCCGTCCGGCGCCATACGCGGCCCGTAAGCGCTCGGTTGGCGCACCACGCGCACGTCGGTGCCGCGCGACCTCGCGAAATCGACGGCGAGCGCCTCGGCGCAGCGAACGCCTTCGCCCCAGCGCTCGGTGGCGGTCGACAGCACTACGCGCGCGGCATTGGCGGCTGCGACGTCGAGGACGTTCATCGTCCCGAGCACGCAGGTCATCGCCGCCTTCACCGGGTCGATCTCGCACGCCATGCGGGTCGAAGGCATCGCGAGGTGGAAGACGGCATCGACCTTGGCGCGAAAGGCCTTCGCGACATCGTGCTCGAGGAACGCGAACCTCCTCTCGCGCTTGAGATGAGCGACGCTCGCGTAGGATCCGCGCGAGAGATCGTCGATCGCGATGACCTCGTGGCCCTCCGCGAGGAGGCGATCGACGAGATGCGAACCGACGAAACCAGCCCCACCGACGACGAGAGCTCGCGTCATGTGAGAGGGAGCTGCAGAGCGTGTGCCACAGGCGTGAAAGAGGCCGACTCGCGCGCGCGTGAATCGGCCTCTTCTGCCAGCTCTTTTACGCGCGCTTCACAGGTGTCGGGGCCGGCCGTGCGGCCCGGTGTCTCGCGCCGCCGCCGTCACGAGAACGTCGCGAACACGGGGAGACCGAGGCGGTCTCGCACGTCACGCGGCTCAAAGAAGATCCCCGAGAAGCGATCGGCGAGCGCAGCCACCATGAGGATGGAGGCGATCGTCGACAGGAGGCCGATGGCGATCGCGATCAAGGCGACAGGGCGCTTGGGCGCTCCGGGGGCCTCGGCCGGGTGCGTGATCTTGTAGCGGTTCTTGTACTGCGCCTCCTGCTCCTGCATCTGAACCTGGAGCTCCTGGAGCGTCTTCACCAACGCCTGGTAGGTGGTGGTGACGGTGTCGAAGCGAACCTGTGCATCCTGCACGGACTTGGGAGCGCTCGCGGCGATGACCTCCGGCGGGGGAGCGGGAGCGGGAGTGGGCGCCATGGGGCGTGGCGTCGGCCTCGCCTCGTTGGCCTTTTTGTCGGCGAGCGCCTTCTGCTGCTGCGCGGCCATCTCGTTGAGGACGTCGGTCTCCTGCTGCTTCAGCCCGGCGACGCCGGGTGATTGCGACGCCTCGGTGGCCGCGATGGTCTGCTTGAGCCCGATGACCTCCGGGTGACCGGGGGCGAGCGTCTGCTGCTTTTCGATGAGCTGCTGGTTGAGCTCCGCAAGGCGCTGCTGCTTGCCCTGCTGCGCCTGCTGGATCTGCGCGCGGATGCCCTCGAGCTTCGCCTTCAGCGCCGGGTCGGCGTCGATCGGCGCAGGCTTGTCGTTCACGCCCTGCGGGAGCGTGGGGATGAAGAGGTTGACCTTCTTCTGCGGGTCCTGCGCCTTCTGGAGGCGGACGAGCTCGGTGGCCGCGGACTCGAGGTCCTTGTGAGCCTGCGCGACGAAGCCCTCCTGGATCTTGAGGCGAGCCGGGATGACACCGACCTCCGACTGGAAGCGCGCCTCGAGGAAGTTCTTGACCGCGGCGTCGACGATATCGCGCGCCGACTCCGGCTCCGACCATTCGAGCTTGACCGTGATGGTGGTCGCATCGACCCACACCTTCATGCGTCCCTCGATGTTGCCGACGAGGGCGTCGTACTTCTCGTCGTCGGACGGCGCGGGCTTGCCGAGCTTTCGGTTGATCTTGTCGATCAGGCGACGGTGCGGCTGCCGCATGTCGTCCCAGCGCGCGACGAGGTTCTTCTGCTTCACGATGGCGAGGATGTTGTCCCGCGCCATGACCTGCTCCTCGTATTCGCGAGCGAGGTTCCGCATCTCCTCCGGGCTGACGTACTGCGCCTGCGCGCCGGTGAGGTTTGCGGTGCGCTGGACGAGGACGCGTGACTCGACGGCGTAGGTGCGCGGCGCGAAGATCGCGCCCAGCACGGTCAGCGCGCCGCAGATCATCATGACGACGAAGGAGAGCCCCTTGCGACGCATCGCGGAGCGCCAGGCCTCACCGACGCGCGCGCCGAGCGCGATGTTCGGTCCGTCGTCCTCGTCGTTGCCGCGGCCTCGACCGCCGCCGCCGCCGCCCCCGCCACCACCTCCGCCGCCGCCGCCGCCGCCGGCGCGTCCCGGGTACTGCAGCTTGGAGTCGGGTTGAAAGAGGGTCGCTTCCTCGATACGTGCCATCGGTGTTCCTCGGTGACGCTGCTGCCGTCAGCCCTAGCCGGCAACTCTACGTCACTCGTTACTCGGGTGTCCCGAAGGGATCGGGAGCGAGTGCGGGCGGCGGCGGCGTTTTCGGCGGGTCGTTGGGCTGAGGGGGTCGCGCGGGAGGCGCGGGGGGTTGGGGATCGGTGGTGACGGGGGGTGCCGGACGGCCGGGATTGCGAGGAGTATGCCCGCCAGCTCCAGCATTGCCGGGTCGCCATGGGAACGCGGTGCCGGGACGCGCGGGAGGCGTCGGCGTGATGGCCGGCGGGGTCGGCGTCCCGGAGGCTGCGTCTTTTCCCAGCGCGACCGGGCCGGCGCTCGTCGTCTCCACGGTCGATCCGGCCGGTGTCGTCACCGCGGTCGAGGGCACCATCGACGTCGGCGGCGGAGGCAGGGGCGTCGCCGAAGGCACCGCCGTGGCAGTGTTGCTGGGCTCGGAGCCGCCGTTCGTGCCCGGGTCGGGCAGCGCGTTGCCTCGCTTGACGGCGAAGAAGGCGATGCCGCCGAACGCCGCAGCGGCAAGTAGCACCGCCATCATCCACACCGCGACGCTGCTCTTTGGGCGCATCCCGACGTCGCGAGGGTCGATGTCGCTCACGCTGTCGTCAGCGCCGAAGTTGAGCGTGTTGCCGTAGGCAGGGATGCTCCCCTCCTGCTGCCGGTCGCCGGGTCCACCATGATCGGGGCGCGAGCTGCGGATGCCGATGGGGTCGGGCGTGGGCAGGCGTCGGATCACACCCGCGGGCGCGGGCGCGGGGCGCTCGCCGCCGACGATGACGCCGGGCGGCGCCGAGGGTTGAGCGGAGTACGGTGGCGCCGAGTAGGCGGCGTTCGACGGCATGCGCGCGCGTGCGGGCAACGGGGGCGCGGTCGAGCCGTAGCCGGAGGTGTCCTTGCTGCCGCCGCCGGGCGAGCCCGAGCCCGACGGATGATACGACGGATGCTGCGAGCGCATGGGCGGCCGCGACGGGCCCGTGGGCGGGCGCGAGAGTTGCGCGGGCGGCGGAGGGATCGAGCCGTCGTTTCCGACGACCGAAGAGATCTTTCCGTCACCGTTGCCCATGCCGATGAACGTTCCGCCCGGTCCCTCGGGAGGCTCGCTCGCCATGCGCTGCGTCTTGTCTCCGTCGAAGCCCGCAGGCGGTGGTGGCGGTGGTGGCGGTGGTGGCGGTGGTGGCGGTGGTGCACTGAGCGCACCGGGCCCGCCCCGGTCGAGTTGCGTCGACTCGTCGAGCGACATGTCGAACGCGCGTGACGGCTCCGCGGCGCGACCGAGCCCGGCAGCTTCGCGCGCTTCACGAAACGCGCGGCGCATGGCATCGACGGACTGCCAGCGATCTTCCTTCTTGAAGCGCAGCGCCATGTCGATCGCCGCCGCGATGCCGGGCGGCAGATCGGGCATGACCATCGCGATCGAGCGCGCCTTCACCGTCGCTGCCGCGAGCAGCCTGGCTTGGACGTTGGCGCCGAGGTGCACGGTCTCGCCGGTCAGCGCCGTGAAGATGGTCGCGCCGAAGGACCAGATATCGCTGCGGTGATCGACCTTGTCGCGCGAGCCGAGCGCTTGCTCGGGCGACATGAACGACGGCGTACCGAGCACGAGCCCGAACATCGAGAGCTTGCTTTGCGCGGTGCGGTCGAACACGCGGGCGACGCCGAAGTCGAGCAGCTTGAGGACGCCGTCGTCGCAGACGAAAACGTTCTGGGGCTTGAGATCACGATGGATGATCCCGGCAGCGTGCACGGCGCTGAGGACGTCCATCAGCTTGTCGGCGAGGTCGAGCGCCTCGAGGACGGGGACCTTGTTGCCCCGCTTCTGCCGGTGCGCCTCGAGCGTGTCGCCCTCGAGGAGATCCATGGTGAGGAACACGCAGCCATCGTCGGTCACGCCGTCGTCGAGGACGCGCACGATGCCCAAGTGCTTGACCGAGTTGGCGAGGTAGCCTTCACCGAGGAAGCGCTCGCAGACCGCGGGATCGGTGCACAGCGTGGGGTGCAGGATCTTGAGGGCGGCCCGCGCTCCGTTGCGGTGCGTCACGGCGTAGACCGCCGCCATGGACCCGGACCCGAGCAACGAGTCGACGCGCCACTTGCCGCCGATGATGCTCCCGACGCGCCGCTCGGCCTGCTGAATCATAACCTTGG
>JAYTOQ010000246.1:0-1691 GCA_043747665.1 Polyangiaceae bacterium
CCGCGGATACTAACAACGCCCGCGGAGGGAGGCGCGTTTCCGGCCGTGTTTTCGCTCAAGCGGGACGGAAGGCCTGCGCGCCGAACGTGCCGGTGGCGACCAGGCACCCGCGGCCCACGTCCCAGCGAAGACCGGTCACACGACACGCCTCCACCTCGTCGTCGGCGGTCGACGTGTCGATCTCGGCGATGATGCGGGCGACGCCATCGCTCAGAATGCGAACGAGCACGGGACGCTCCGGGCCGTCGAGCGCGATGACCACGCTATCGCCGGGCACCAGCGTCGCCGCGGTGATCTTCCCGGTCTCCTCGAGGCGCTTCCAGGTCGCGTCGCGCGCGGAGTGCTTCGCGTCCTCGCCAAGCCCGTCGAGCGGGCTGACCACCAGCATTTCGCTGTCGTCCGCGTCCACGATGTCGCCGCCGTCGGCGAGCACCGGAGCCCGCGCCCATGCGCGATCATCCCAGCGCAGCTCTTCGCCGGTATCCATGGCGCCGCGCTCGAAGAGCGAGTCGTCCGCGACGTCCCCGTCGTCGTCCGCGTCGAGCGCCGGCAGGTCTTCCTCGCGGAGCTCCTCGTCGTCGGCGATCGGGCCCTCCTCACCGCCGTCGGTATGAGCGACCTCCTCGTTCGCGCCGAGCTCCTCGTCGACAGGCACCGCGGCCTCCCGCTCGTCCTCGTCGAGGATCTTTCCCTCGGGGGAGAGCGCAAGGTCGAATGTCCCGACGTCCAGATCCTCGGTGCCCTCCGCGTCGAGCAGCCAGCCGCCCTCAGCGCCTTCGACCGCGATTTCATGGAGCGGATCGGCCTCGCCCGTCGCGTCATCGAGGGCATCGCCGAGCTCGTGGTGGGCGCCCAGATCGGCGGCGTCCTCAGCGTCGGCCGCCTCGTCGGCCTCGGCGTCCACCTCCTCGAGGCCGCCAATCTCGCCGTCGAGGGGCGGCAGGTCGAGATCGTCGGCTTCGGGCGCGGTCCGCATCGACGAGGAACGTACCAGGCCGACCCGTGCCGTCCAGGCTCGCGCATGCCCGCGCTTGCTGGCTGGCCATGATCGCCAATGCGGGCATTCGGCCTCGCGCGTGGCTGCCGTGAGACACCTGTCATAGAACCGACGCCCGTCGCGGCCTCATTTCTCGACGGATCCGCGATCTCCGCACGCGCGTGGCAGAGGCATAGCCGATGCACCAGGTACCGAGCATGTCCCGCCGCTCGCATCACTCGCTCCGGCTCGGCGCTCTCGCGCTGCTGGCGGTGATGGCGCTCTGGCCCCGGACGAAGGCGGCAGGGACGGCGGCCGAGGTTGCCGCTGCAGCCCGGGGCTCGTCTACGACGCACAGCGTCGCAGCCCGCGCCGAGACCTCGGCGGCCAGGCTCGTTTCCCCCCCGCGCACGGCGAAGCTCACCGTCGCGCAGACCGACGAGACGCAGCTAAACAACTGAAATAGCGTCGTTTTTTGCGAATCGACCGCACCACCATTGTGGCCGGGTCGAAAGTCCGTAGCCTGCGGACTTCGCCGATGCGTCTGCTCGTTCTCTCGCGTAATGCTGGCCTCTACTCGACGAGCCGCCTCGTGCTCGCCGCCCGCGCACGCGGGCATGACGTGACCGTCGCAGACCCGCTCGACTTCCAGATCGTGATCTCTCGCGGTCGACCCGCGATGTTCCTTGGCGACCGTCTGTTACCGCCCGTCGAT
>JAYTOQ010000247.1:0-3782 GCA_043747665.1 Polyangiaceae bacterium
AAGCGGTTCTTCGCGATGGGGGGCGCGGTCCGCACGATGAGCGACATCGCCGCGATGCCCGCGGCGCCGAACAGGAGAGCGCTCGCGGTGCGCGAGACCTCACCACGCTTGTCGTGCGGCGGGGTCGCGTCGGGCCCGAGCAGCATGATGACGAAGATGAAAAGGACGACGATGGCGCCGGCGTAGACGATGAGCTGGATGGCGGCGAGGAACTGCGCGTGCAGCGCCAAGTAGATGCCGGCGACGCTCACGATCATCATCAGGAGGCCCATCGCGCCGCGAATGGGGTTCTTGGCGACGACGGTGGCGATGGCGCCGATGACGGCGAGCGCCGCGCACATCCAGAAATAGGCTTGGCCCAGTACGAGGTCGGTAGAGCTCATGGTTGCCTCATGCAGAAGGGACGGCAGTAGGCGCGGAAGGCGCGGAAGGCGCAGAAGGCGAGAGCGGAGCCACGGTGAGGCTCGCGTCCTTGCCTCGGCGTTCGCCGCGGACGTAGGCCTCGAACTCCTTGCGGAACTTCTTGAGGAAGCCGAGTGCGGGCATCGCCGTGCCCTCGCCGAACGCGCAGATCGTGTTGCCCATGATGTTGTTGGCGATGTCGTGGAGACTGTTGAGCTCCTCCATCGAGCACGTTCCTGCCATCAGCTTGTCGGCGATGCGGAGCAGCCACCCCGAACCCTCGCGGCACGGCGTGCACTGACCGCACGACTCGTGGCGGTAGAACTGCATCAGGTTGTGGAACGCAGCGACCGGGTCGGTGCCCTCCGCAAGGACCGTCGCGCAGCCGGTGCCGAGCATGGTGCCCATGTTCCGGAACGTATCGACGCCGAGCGGGACGTCGAGGACGCTTTGCCCGTGCCACGCGTGGAGCGGAGACTTCTCGTCGGGCGCGTGGACGGTCTCCTCGGCGCGCAGCACCGGCGTCGACGATCCGCCGGGGATGACGCAGTAGAGCGCCTTGCCGCCGGTGATGCCGCCGCCGAGATCGTAGATGAGCTCGCGGAGCGTGAGGCCGACCGCGCACTCGAAGACGCCGGGGCGATTGACGTGGCCGTTGATGCCGAAGAGGCGGACGCCGCCGTCGTTGAGGTGGTGGATCGCGGAGAGCTTCGAGAACTCCTCGCACCCGAGCATGAACGCGGTGGGCACCGCGGCGATGGTCTCGAGGTTGTTCACCGTGGTCGGGCAGCCGAACGCGCCGGCCTGCGCGGGGAAGGGAGGCTTGAGGCGAGGCTCGCCGCGACGGCCCTCGAGAGAGTTGAGGAGGCTCGTCTCCTCGCCGCAGATGTACGCGCCGGCGCCGGTGTGGACGACGACGTCGATGGGGTAGGCCTTACCGAACGGGTTCTTGCCGAGGTAGCCCTTGGCCTTGGCCTCGTGGATGGCCAGCCATAGGCGCTCCTTCGAGAGGTGCAGCTCGTCGCGGACGTAGACATAGGCGACGTGCGCGCCGATGGCGTAACAGCCGATGATGCAGCCCTCGATCACGGAGTGAGGGTTCTGCTCCATGATGGTCCGGTCCTTGTGGGTACCGGGCTCGCCTTCATCGGCGTTGATGACGAGGTACGCGGGCTTCGTGGCGTGGGGCTTCATGAAGCTCCACTTCACACCCATGGGGAAGCCGGCGCCGCCGCGGCCGCGGAGGTTCGCCTTCTTCGCCTCGTTGACGACGTCGAGGGGCGCCATCGTGGTGAGCACGCGCTTCGCGGTCTCGTAACCGCGGACCTCGCGCTCGTAGACGGGCAGCGTCCAGCCGTTGGGGAGCCCGTAGACCTTGGTGAGGTAGTTCGTCTGCTTCAGCATTCTTGTTTCAAGTCTTCTGGAGTCGATCGAGGATGGCGTCCACCTGCGGGAGCGTCAGGTTCTCGTGGTAGGCCTTGTCGACCTGGATCATCGGGGCGGTACTGCAGCTCGCGAGGCACTCGGCGGTGCGGAGCGTGACCTTACCGTCGCTCGTCGTCTCGCCGGCCTTGATGCCGAGCCGCTTCTCGCAGTGCTCGAGGACCTCACCCGCCCCGCGAAGGGCGCAGGGCAGCGTGCGGCAGACCCAGACCTGGTGCTTGCCGACGGGGTGCTGGTTGAACAGCGTGTAAAACGTGACGACGCCCGTCACGTGGGCGGGCGGCAGGTCGAGGCGGTTCGCGACGAAAGTCACGACCTCGTCGCTAACCCAGCCGTGCTGGTCCTGACAAAGATGGAGCGCGGGGATGCACGCCGCCATCTTGGTCGGATAACGCGTGAGGATTTCGGCGAGCTCGCGGTCGCGTTCGGGCGTGAGGGCGAAGGTCATTGGGGGGGCGAAGCCGGGGGATGGTTTGGTCGCGAAATCGTCCGGGAAAATCGGGGTTTTCGCGCGCGCACGCTATTGCGAACGGACCGCGCGTGTCAAGGACGGACGGAACGGGGGAGCAGGCATGCGGACGTGGGGCCCCGTGGTTCTTGTGTCTCTCGGTCCCCGATCTGGCTTATGCTGCGCGCGTGACAAGGCGCGCGAGCGTCACGTGTCACGGCCAGCGGAGGTTCTTGTGTTCTGTCCGAACTGCGGGACTCAAAATACGGAGACGGCGCAGACCTGCGCCAGCCCCAAATGCGGCTTCCAGCTGAAGACGGCGGCCGCGCCCAAGTTCAAGGGCACGATGTTGATGATGAATCAGCCTGGCCAGGCACCCGGACAGGTGCCCGGAGCACCGCCGCGGCCGAGCTCTGCTCCGCAGGCGCCCATGGGCGGACCGCCGCCGGCGAGCGCGGGCGCACCATCATCGTCCGGCGGAGGCTTCACAGCCGAGGCGCCGCCGATCGGAACGGGCGCTCCGCCCGCAGGCGCCGGCGCACGACCGGCCGCGTCACCGAGCCGCCTCAAGGGCACGATGGTGGGCGTCGCTCCGCCGAACTTCGGCGGCGCTGCGGCGCCGGCAGCCGGCCTTGGATCGGCGCCCGCGTTCGACGCGAACCCGAACGCGAACCCGAACGCGAACGCAAACGCGAACATGGGCGGCGGCGCTGGCGGCGCGTTCGACCAGCAGACCTTCGGCTCTGCGGCCGATGCGAATCCGCTCGCCGGAACGATGGCGCTCGACGGTCCGCCGAACTTCGCCAACGTCGCGGGCGCTCCCCCGATGGGCGGCGCTCCGGCGTTCGGTGCGCCTCCGGCGTTCGGTGCGCCTCCGGCGTTCGGTGCGCCTCCGGCGTTCGGTGCGCCTCGGGCGTTCGGTGCGCCTCCGGCGTTCGGTGCGCCTCCGCCCGATGCAGGCGCGTTCAATCCGCCTCCGTTCGCGCCTCCGTTCGCGCCTCCGTTCGCGCCTCCCGGAGACCCGTACGGCGCTCCTCCCGGTGCTCCTCTTCAGGGGCCAGGCGGCGGCGTGTACGGCGCTCCCGGCGCTCCTGGCGCTCCTGGCGCTCCTCTTGGTACGCCAAGTGGCGGAGCTCCGTACGGCGCTCCTCCCGACCCCTACGGGGCACCTCCCGGCGGCTACGGCGCTCCTCCTCAGCAAGGCGGCATGGGCGGACCGCCTCCGCAGGACTACGGCGCGCAGATGAACCAGGGCTTCGCGCAGGCCGGACAAGCCTTCGGTAACGCCGCAGACCAGTTCGGCAACGCGATGAACCAGGGCATGAACCAGGGCATGAACCAGGGCGGCGGCATGCAGCCGTACCCTGGCGGCGCGCCGATGATGCAGCAGCCCGGCATGGGCATGCCCGGCATGGGCGCTCTCACGGGGGGCCCGGGTGGTCCGCCGAAGCAGTTCATGATCACGCTCCTGCTCGCGCTCTTCGCGGGC
>JAYTOQ010000248.1:0-7457 GCA_043747665.1 Polyangiaceae bacterium
GATCGCGAGGACCCCAAATTCGAGACGTTCGTGTTCTCGAAGGGCGCCTCCGAGGGGCTCTCGTTCCAGGTCCCGCAGCAGGATGCGTTCGGTCGCGCGCGCTTCCTCTCCGTCGGCAACTTCACCGTCGCGGGTGCTCCGCCTCGCTGAGCGTGCGGCGCATGCGTCGGTGTATGATCGATCCGTGAAGAACGTCACCGTTGCCGAGGTCGTCGCGTTGCTCGACGAGCAGATCGCTCGCGACCCCGGCGGCGCGATCGCCGTCGACGGCGACGGCACACTGTGGTCGGGGGACGTCGGCGACGATCTCTTCGAGGCGCTGCTCGAGGACGGCGCCATCTCCGCGGTCGCCCACGAGGCGCTCGTGCGCGAGGCCGCCGCCGAGAAGCTCGAGACGGACGGCGGGGCCGTCGCCGTCGCTCGTCGCATCCACGCCGCCTATCGCGCGGGCACGTTCCCCGAGGAGCGCGTCTGCGAGATCATGACGTGGATCTTCGCCGGTTGGAGGCCGGACGAGGCCGACGCCTTTGCCGATCGCGTCCTCGTGAAGGTCGGCCTCGAAGGGCGTCTCCACGCCGAGACGATGGAGATCGTCGCGTGCGCACGCGCCAGGAACGTCACGACGTTCCTGGTCAGCGCGTCCCCGCGCAACGTGGTCGAGCAGGCGGCGCGCCGCGTCGGCATCGATCGCGCGAACGTCGCATCGGCCACCGAAGAGCGTGATTCAGGGGGATTCATCACGCCTAGCGTGGTCCGACCCATCCCCTACGGACCGGGCAAGGTCATGCACCTCCGCGCCAAGCTCGGCGCACGTCCGCTCTATGCCGCGTTCGGCGACAACGCGTTCGACGTCGCGATGCTGCGCGAGGCACGCATCCCGGTGGCGATTCGTCCGAAGCCGCGCCTCGTGGAGCGCGCCGCCGAAGTGCCGGGCTTGCTCGTGCTCGAGCGTCGCTAGGCACCAAGGGGTCGGCCAGGGGTCGGCCAGGGGTCGGCCAGGGTTGGGAGCGGGGGGGACGCGAGTCGTTAACGAGGTTAACGCTACCGCCGTTAACCTCGTTAACGACCTGCTGGACGATGGCGGGCGGCCAGAGCCCCGCGCCCACCACGCCCGCTTTGCCTGCGACCCGTCGAGGTCGCCGACGCTCCGAGGTCTCACCACGCAGGCCAGCGGACGCCTGTGTATGATGGGCAGGTGACCGATCGCGATCGCAGCGAGCTCGAAGCCCTGCGGACCCGTGTCGCCAACCAGGCAGCCTCGCTCGCCGAGACCGTCAACGAGGGCTTCGACGACTTCCACATGGGCGCCGGCGACTACGTCGTCGAGCTCTCGACGCCCGATGGCCCTTCGACGGGCGGCGGTGCGCAGGCAAGGCAGAGCATCCGTCTCGTCCCGCGGCGAAAGGGCTACGCGATCGTCATCGCCGGCACCGTCGATCCGGTGACCTCGGTCGCGGAGCTGCGCACGTTCGAGCACGTCGCCATCCTGCACGAGCTCCGCTTCGAGCAGCCGCTCGAGATCAGCGGCGAGGAGTATGCCGACTTCCTCGCGAAGGCCGACGTCGTGCTGAACCTCGCCCGCGTGAAGGGGACCCACGTCGGACCTCCGCCGGGGCTGCTCGCCCAGCGCAGGGCGCGAAAGCACATCTCGACGCCGCTCCTGCTCGTCTTCCTCGTGGTCATGATCCTCGCTGCGATCGTGGTGTATCGCGTCGCGCTGACGCTCAAACACGGCTAGGATCGCAAGCGATGGTGCGTGAGCGTGAGCCCGACGTCGAGGCCCTCCGTACGCGCATGGCTCGCAAGTTCACGACGCTCGCCGATGAGGTGACCGAGTGCTTCGACGGCTTCTATGTGGGCGGCGGCGACTACGTCGTCGAGCTGCTCGCGCCCGAAGGCCAGACCACCGGCGGCGGAACGCAGGCGCTCCAGCACATTCGCCTTCGTCCTCGGCGTAAGGGCTACGCGGACGTCGTCGCTGGCAGCGTCAATCCCGTGGAGAAGCACGCCGAGCTGCGCACGTTCGAGCATGCGTTCCTCGTCCACCAGATCCGCTTCGAGAAGCCCCTCGAGATCACGCCCGCGGAGTGGGAGCAGCTCCTCCGTAAGGCAGAGGTCGTCCTCCAGCTCGCGAATATCGAGAGCGCGCGGGTGGGGCCTTCGCCGGAGCTCCTGCGCGATTCTCGAAGGACCAAGAGCGGTCGCCGTGTCTCGCCACGGGCACTCGTCGTATTCTTGGTGGTGATCCTGCTGGCCGCGGCCACGGCGGCGCTCGTGGTCCGCAAGGTCATGGCCGGATAGGGCGGATAGGCCGAATAAAGCCCCGGAATGGCTTGAAAGCAGCCGGCTCCCGACACTACAACGAGGGCCCCATGGACTTCGACCTTACCGAAGAGCAACGTCTCGTTCGTGACTCGGCACGCGACTTCGCGACGCGAGAGATCGCGCCGAAGGCCGCCGAAATCGACAAGAGCGGCCGCTGGCCCGCCGAGGTCGTCGCCAAGATGGGCGAGCTCGGCTTCCTTGGCATGGCCATCCCGGAGGAGTACGGCGGCGCCGGCCTCGACAACCTCTCGTACGCGCTCGTCATGGAGGAGATCAGCGCGGCGTGCGCCTCCTGCGGCGTCATCATGAGCGTGAACAACTCGCTGTTCTGCGATCCCATCTACAAGTTCGGGACCGGCGCGCAGAAGAAGGAGGTGCTCACCGCATGCGCCTCCGGCAAGAAGCTGGGTTGCTTCGGCCTCACCGAGCCGATGAGCGGCTCCGACGCGCAGACCATGGCCACGAGCGCGGAGAAGACCGCGGACGGCTGGGTCATCAACGGCGCGAAGAACTGGATCACCAACGGTCCCCACGCCGACTACATCCTCGTGTTCTGCGTCACCGATCGCCCGTCGGATCCCAAGGCGAAGATCAAGCACACCGCGTTCCTCGTGCCGAAGGGCACCCCCGGCTACACGCAGGCCAAGCCCGATCACAAGCTCGGCATCCACGGCGCGCACTCGTGCACGGTGTTCTTCGAGAGCTGCAAGGTGCCGGACAGCGCCGTGGTCGGCAACGTCGGCGAGGGCTTCAAGGTCGCCATGGCCACGCTCGACGGCGGGCGCATCGGCATCGCGTCGCAGGCGCTCGGCATCGCGAAGGCGTGCCTCGACGTGTCGGTCTCCTATTCGAAGGAGCGCAAGAGCTTCGGCGTCCCGATCTCGCAGCACCAGGCCATCCAGTTCATGCTGAGCGACATGGCGACCGAGCTCGATGCCGCGCGTCTCCTCACGTGGAAGGCCGCCATCATGAAGGACGCCAAGGACCGCCACACCATGCAGAGCGCGGAGGCCAAGCTGTACGCGAGCGAGATGGCGACGCGCGTCGCGCACAAGGCCATCCAGATCCACGGCGGCTACGGCTACTCCGCGGAGTTCCCGGTCGAGCGGCACTACCGCGATGCGCGCATCACGGAGATCTACGAGGGCACGAGCGAGATCCAGCGCATCGTCATCGCCGCGAGCCTGCTGAAGGCATGACCACGATGAGCTTGTCGAAGACGATGACCACGATGATGCGCGCGCTCGCCTGCGCTCCCATCGCCTTGCTCGTCGGTTGTGGCAGCAGCCCGCCCCCCAAGGTCGAAGAGCCCGTGAAGGAGGACGCGCGGCGGGAGTCCTCGGGCCCGAAGCTGCAGATGTCGCAGGAGCTCGGCTCGATCGATCAGCGCAAGGTGGAGCAGACCTTCTCGAGCCTCGTGAACGGCGCGCTCGAAGGGTGCCACAAGCAAGGGCGCGATCGGGTCGAGTACCTCACGGGCGACGTGAAAGTGTTCTTGCGCATCGAGGGCAACGGACGCGTGAAATACGGGTTCTTCGAGGACTCGACGCTCGGCGATCGCGACACCGAGAAGTGCATCATGGGCATCTTCAACGGCACCACGTGGCCGAAGCCCGACGGCGGCGAGGCCGAGGTGCGCAGCGGCTTCGGCTGGGGCCCCGGCGGCGAGCGCGAGCCCACCAGCTGGTCGTCGGACAAGGTCACGACCGCGCTCGTCGACGCCAAGGACGTCAAGAAGGACGTCGACAAGTGCAAGCGCGGCATCACCGGCGACTTCCGGGTGACGGCGTACGTCGAGGCCGACGACGGCGACGGCGACGGCGGCAGCGGCAGCGGCAGCGGCAGCGGCGGCAAGCACCACAAGGCGAAGCCGGCCGCGAAGCCCAAGCCCAAGGCGGGCGGCAAGCCGACCGGTGCCGCGAAGGAGTCCGGCGGTCGCTTCAAGGCGATCGGCGTGGCGCCTCCCAGCAAGGAAGGCGCGGAGAAGATCGACTGCCTCGTCGATGCGCTGAAGCCCCTCGACTTGCCGAGCCCCGGCAGCTACGCCGCGAAGGTCACGTTCTCGCTTTAGGAAAGAAGCCATGGAGCTCACGCTCGACGAGACGCAGACGTTGATCCAGAAGACGGCGCGCGAGTACGCGACGCGCGTGATCCTGCCGGAGGCGGCGGCGATCGACCGCGAGGAGCGCTTCCCGACGGCGATCTTGAAGGGCCTCGCGGAGCTCGGGCTGATGGCGGTCAACGTGCCCGAAGAGTTGGGCGGCGCAGCAGCCGGCCCCGTTGCGTATGCGCTCGCCATGCAGGAAGTGGCGCGCGCGTGCGCGTCGACCGCGGTCACGATGGCGGTGACGAACATGGTCGGCGAGGTCATCGCCGCGTTCGGGAGCGCCGAGCAGAAACAGCGCTACAACCCCAAGCTCGCGAGCGGCGAGTACGCGGCGGGCTCGTTCGCGCTCTCCGAGCCCGGCGCGGGCAGCGATGCCGGCAGCATGAGCACCACCGCGACGCGCGACGGCGACTCGTGGGTGCTCGACGGTCAGAAGCAGTGGATCACCAGCGGCGCCCACGCCGGCGTCATGGTGGTGTGGGCACGCACGGGGGATCGCGAGACGCTCCCGGGCACGCGCGGCATCTCGTGCTTCCTCGTCGAGGGCGGGACGCCGGGCCTCATCATCGGCAAGGCCGAGGACAAGATGGGAATCCGCGGCTCCAACACCGTGAGCCTCACGTTCGACGGCTGTCGCGTGCCGGCGTCGGCGCAGCTGGGCGAGCTCAACTCGGGCTTTCGTATCGCGATGATGGCGCTCGACGGCGGGCGCATCGGGATCTCTTCGCAGGCCATCGGTATCGCACGCGCTGCGCTCGACGAGAGCGTGCATTATGCACGCGATCGCAAGCAGTTCGACAAAGCAATTGCCGAGTTCCAGGGGACGCAGTGGAAGCTCGCCGACATGGCGACCGAGCTCGATGCGGCGCATCTGCTCACGATGCGCGCGGCGTGGCTGAAGGGCGAGGGCCGTCCGTTCTCGCGCGAGGCGTCGATGGCGAAGGTCTTCTCGACGGAGGCCGCGAATCGAATCTGCAACAAGGCGGTGCAGATCCACGGCGGCTACGGCTACATCCGCGAGTTCGCGGCCGAGCGCCACCTGCGCGACGTGCGCGTCACGATGATCTACGAAGGCACCAGCGAAGTGCAGCGCATCGTGATCGCGCGCAGCACGCTCTCCTGAACCGACGCGGCTCGCAGCGCCGCGGTCTGAGCGGCAGCACCGTCGCGCCGGTCAGTCGTCGGCGGCGTACCAGGCCTGGAGCGCGTGGACGCGCGGGGTCGCGTCCTCCTCGAGGGCGGAGCAGCCGAGGCGCGCGAGGCGGAGCGTCGTGAAGCACGGAACATGCACCTCGAGGGTGGCGGCACGGAGGGCGCGCGTGCGCGCGATCTCGACGTCCCCTCTCGCGGTGACGACGGCGAAGGCGATGCGACGCGCCCGGATCTCGCGCGCGCCGGCTTCGCCGAGGTCGTCGGTGCCGGCGTCGCGGAAGGGGACGCGGGCGGCGGTGAGCGCCGCTCGAACATCTCCGACCGCATGAACCTCGAAGCCGATGGCGCGAAACCGCCGCGCCAGGTCGACCACCGCCGACGTGTCGCGCTCGCTCACGGACAGGAGAACGCCGCGCGCAGCGGACGCCTCGCCGACGACGGCGGCGACGACGGCGACGTCACGCGAGCTCGACGAGCCCGCCGGCGCACGAAGCGAGATGCCGATCCCGCGCAACGCCTTGGCGTAGGCCCGCGCGGGTGTGTCGTCGAGGCCGATGACCTCGCCGGTGGAGCGCATCTCGCGGCCTAGCGCCGGGTCGACGCCGAGTCGCTCGAACGGGAACACGCGCTCGCGCGCCGCGACGTGCCGCGGGAGCGGACGCTCGCTGACGCCGAGGTCGTCGAGCGTGTTGCCGAGCATCACCTTGGTGGCGATGCGCACCAGAGGGAATCCGGTGGCGCGCGTCACGAACGCCGAGGTGCGACCCGCGCGCGGCTCGACCTCGAGCACCACGATGTCGTCGCCGGCCACCGCGAGACGAACACCGAGGAGGCCGATCACGCCTGATTCCAGGGCGATCGCCCGTACGCGGTCCTCGACGCGCGCCACCACCTCCGGGTTGAGCGTGAATGCCGGGAGGATCGCTGCGGCGTCTCCGCTGTGCACGAACGCGGGCTCGAGATGCTCCATCACGCCGGCGATGACCACACGCCGCCCGTCGCACACGGCATCGACGTCGATCGCGATGGCCTCGTCGAGCGCGGCGCTGCCCTTGCGCTCCGCAACGTCTGCGGACGCGATGGCGCGCGCGAGCGCCGCCGGCGGCGAGCCGAAGACGTGGACGCCGCGCGCCGTGAGCTCGGCCGCGAGACGGAGGGCGTTGTCGCCGCCGACCTGGACGATCACTCCCGCCGCATGGTCGCGATCGTGCGCGGCGAGGACTCGCTCCAGCGTGACCGGCTCGATATGCACGTGATCGGCGACGTGCGCGGCCACCGCGGTCGACTCGACGCTCGAATCCAGGAACACCGGCACGTGACCGAGCTCGCGCAGCGCCGCCAGGACCTCGTTCGCGCACGTGGCGAGCTCGGCGCCCTGTCCGATGCGGCTCGGGCCGGCGCCCAGGACGAGGATCTTCTTGCTCGAAGGCGCCGACGAGCCGCGCTTCACCGGTCGCGCGACAGCGAGCCCGTCGTCGACGCCGCGCGCGGCGCTGCGCAGTGCATCGGCGAGCGTGTCGCCGACGCCCAGCGATTCACCGAGGCTCTTGCGATGTGCGCCGAGCGCGGCGTCCGCATCGGGAAAGGTCTCGAAGGCGAAGCGCGGCCAGCGCACGACGACGCCGCGAGGCTCGGGCGCTCGCGACGAGGCCGCCGCGCCTGTAACGCGCGAAGTGCCGGGCTGGGCCGGCGCGTGCCCTGCGAGCGTGCCGCCCAGCGCGAGCTCGACCGCCACGTCGGTCACCGGATAGCCGGTCGCTTGCGCCGCCAGCGCAGCGGAGCGCGTCGCGCCGATGGTCACGGAGATGGCGTGGATGGCGTCATCGCTGCGCCGCAATGCGAGCTCGCACGTCGCGATGCCGCTGAGAACGCT
>JAYTOQ010000249.1:0-4953 GCA_043747665.1 Polyangiaceae bacterium
TACGCCCCCGAGGCGGCGCGCGCGCTCGGACGGACCGGCCACGAAAGCGCAGTCGCGCCGCTCGCCGCGCTGCTGGTGAAGCCGCCGATCGCCCTCGTCCGCACCGCTGCGGTCGCGCTCGCCGAGCTGCGCGAGCGCTACGAGGCTCGATTCGGCGACAATGATGCGATACGCATCGCGCTGCCACAGACCGTCGAGCGCGCGCACGCGAGTGACCGCGTGATCGAGGCGATGAGCGGCGTGGCGCCGTCGGAGCTCGTCGCGATCGCGAGGGTCCTCGGCTGGCTCGGCGACGATCGCGCCATCGCGCAGCTCGTCGAGATGGTCATGGTCGACGCACCCGTCGGGCTCGCCGCGGCCGATGCGCTGCGAAGGCTCGGGGCCATCGCGACGTCGCACCTCCTCGCCGCGGTGCGCGCCGGTGACAGCGGACGACGGCTGCGCTTGCTGCCGATCATCGGCTACACCGCGGGCGTCATCGACGATCTCCTGCTCTGTCTCGAAGATCAGGAGCCTGACGTGCGCGTCCGTGCCTGCGAGGCGCTCGCGCGCCTCGGCAATCCCGCAGCAGTGAGCGCGCTCTTCCGCTTGATCGGTGATCGCGACGGCCGCGTGTCCCAGGCGGCCGCTGCTGCCATCCAGTCGCTCGGCAGCCTCGAGACCAAGCGCCTCGCGCTCGAGCAAGCCGTGTCGCCCGACACTCGCACGCGCCGTGCCGCGCTGCGCATCATCTCGTATTTCGGTTATGCGGAAGGCCTCGACGTCCTCATCGCCGCGATGACCGACGACGACGAGAAGATACGCGAGGCTGCGATTTACGGGCTCCCGCTCGTCGATGACCCACGTGGCACCGAGGCGCTGCTCGCCTCTGCCACCCACGACGCCCCGCGCACACGCGCTGCAGTCATGCGAGCGCTCGGGCAGACGACGCACTCCCCGGAGGCGGTGTCCGCGCTGCGCGCTGGCCTCGCCGATGAGGACGCGTGGGTGCGGTACTACGCGTGTCAGTCGCTCGGTCGCCTCAAGGTCGACGACGCATGCGACACCATCGTCGCGCTGATGCAGGACGCGAGCGGCCAGGTCCGCGTCGCTGCCGTCGAGGCGCTCGCACATCTCACTGACCCTCGCGCGGCAGCAGCGCTCGCCACCGCGGCTCGCGCCGACGACGCCGACATGCGGCGCGCCGCGCTCCTCGGGCTCGGTATCGCGAAGCGTGCCGAGTCCGTCGCCCTCCTGCGCGAGGCAGCATCCGCGCAGGACTCGGCGACACGTCTCGTCGCCATCGGCGCGCTTTCCGAGTTCGACAGCGCCGACGTCGTGCCGACGCTCGCGCACGCTTGCTCCGATCCCGACGACGCCGTGCGCAGTGCGGCCATCGGCTACCTCTCGACGCGGCCCGGCCCGGATGCCACCAACGCGCTCCTCGAGCAGCTCTTTAGCCCGCAGGTGCGCGATCGCGCGCTGGAGGCGCTCGCGGTCGCGGCCGACGAGCGCGTCGACGGCGTGCTGGCCGCGCTGGAGTCCGCCGACGACGAGCGCGCTCCGCTGCTCGTCGCTGCGCTAGCCCGCATGCGCCGCCCCAGCAGCCAGGCAGCGCTAGCCTCCGCGCTCTCGTTCGAGAACGTCCACGCGCGCCGCGCCGCGGCCTCCGCGCTCGCCGCCATCGGGACCGCCGAAGCGCGAGACGCGCTCCTGCGGGCCGGCGCTGCTGACCCCGACGCGGACGTGCGACGCATCTGCGCCGCCGTCGCGCGGCCTTGAACCCGCACTCGTCGACGCATCGATGTCCAAGCCCCTCGCCCCGCAGCTCTTCGCGATCCTCAGCGCGCTCGTCGAGGAGACGCTCGGAATCCATTTCGGACCGGAGGACCTCGAGCCATTCAGTGACAAGGTCAGCGCGCGCGCCCATGAAGCCGGATTCGAGAGCGCGCTGGATTACTATTATTTCCTCCGCTACGACACCGCCGCCCGCGGGGAGCGCGATGCGCTCGCCGACGCGCTCGTGGTCGGTGAGACGTACTTCTTCCGCGAGCTCGAGGCACTCCGCGCCGGCGTCGCGCATGCTCTGCTGCCAGCCATCGCGAAGCGAGGCCGTGCGCGCGTGTGGTCTGCGGCGTGCGCGACCGGCGAAGAGCCAGTCTCGCTCGCGCTGCTCCTCGACGAGACGGGGATCCGTGATCGCACGGAGATCGTCGCCACCGATGTCAGCGCGCGCGCACTCGGCAAGGCGCGTGAAGGCATCTACAGCCATCGCTCCTTGCGCGCGCTACCACCGAACAGGCCGGGCGCGGGCTTCACCGACGTCCTCCGCATCCTCGCCGACCGCACCATCGTACGCGACGGGATGCGCGCTAACGTCGCTTGCGCGGTCACCGACGGGATCGACTACAAGCAGGTCAACCTCCTCGATGACGCTGCCGTGGCGGCGCTCGGAACCTTCGACCTTGTCCTCTGCCGCAATGTCCTCATCTACTTCTCAGACACCACGGTGAAACGCGTCGTCAGCTCTCTCTCGCGCGCGCTCGGGGACGACGCACGTCTGATCATAGGGGCGAGCGAGTCGCTCCTGCGATTCGGCACGATGCTGCGCTGCGAGGAGCGCGGCGGCGCCTTCCTCTATTCAAGGGACCTCACATGACCCCCGTGCGTCCCATGCGTCCGGTGCGCGTCGTCGTCGTCGACGACTCTGCCTTCGCGCGGAAGGTCATGCGCGAGGTGCTCACCGGCGATCCGCGCATCGAGGTCGTAGCCATCGCGCGCGACGGTCTCGACGCGCTCGAGAAGATCACCGAGACCAGCCCCGACGTCGTCACCCTCGACCTCGTGATGCCGCAGCTCGATGGCGTGGGCGTGCTCGACGCGATCCGGATACTCCCGAACCCGCCGCGCGTGGTCGTCGTCACCATGTCCGACGCCGACAGCGTGCTCGGCGTGGCGGCGCTGCAGGCAGGCGCATTCGACGTCGTTCACAAGCCCACCGCGCTCGCCACCGATCGTCTCTACGAGCTCGGCAAGGAGCTCGTGGAGAAGGTCCTCCTCGCCGCGACGGCGCGTTTCGGCGTGCACCTCGCCCCGAGCGTTCCTGCCGACGACGGCACTCCGGCATCCGTTCCCGGTCCCCTGCGCCGCGCCACGCGCACCAAGATGCTCGTGGTCGGCGCTTCGACCGGGGGCCCGCGTGCGGTCACCGTGCTGCTACGCGCGCTGCCCGCCGACTTCCCCGTGCCGGTCGCCGTCGTCGTGCACATGCCTCCCGGCTACACCGACGCGTTCGCGAATCGCCTCGACAAGGAATGTCCGCTTCACGTCGTCGAGGCCAGCGACGGGCTGATGCTCCGCCCCGGGCTCGTCGTCATCGCGCGCGCAGGCATCCACCTGAAGCTCCGGGCCTCCGGCGACGGCGTCTGCGCCGCGCTCGACGTCCAGCCCCTGGACTCGCTGCATCGTCCTTCCGTCGATGCTCTGTTCTCGAGCGCCGCCGCCATGTACGGCGCCGCCGCGCTGGGTGTCGTCCTCACGGGCATGGGCGCTGACGGCGTGGAGGGCTCACGCGCCATCCACGCCGCCGGAGGACGCGTCATCGTCGAGGATGCATCGACCTGTGTCGTGTACGGCATGCCGCGTGCGGTCGCCGAGCAGGGTCTGGCCGACGCACAGCTGCCGCTGCCGGATGTCGCGCCTGGCATCCTCGCGCGCCTCTGACGGCGAGGATGTTACCGACCGTGGCGGACCGCACCGGCGCCACGTTCGTTTGCACAGCGCAAGCATTCGAGCCGCGAGCCGAGCGCGGCAGGCTGTCTGCTCTGGAGCGCTACGGTCGCGCTGCGGCACGATCTAGCTCCAGCAAGTGGCGACACGAAGCCACGACTGTTGCGCCCTGACACGCGAAAAGGCCGCTGAGGGTGGTCTTTGTGCGGCAGCGGTCACTGGCACGACCATCGCTACGTATTCCTACATAACAACCCATTGGCCGGTGAGCCGCAAAGCGGCACCGCAGGAGTTCACACCATGATCGCCGACGAGAACAACGCGGGCGGCACCGAGCAGTCGTCCGAAGAGAGCAACACCGACAACACGACGACGGCCCAGCCGCAGCAGACCGCCTCCACCGACGCGCAGGCCATGGCCGCGCCCACCGAGGAGCGTCGCCCGCGCCGACGGGGCTTCGCAGCGATGGACCGTGACCGCGTGAAGGAGATCGCGAGCAAGGGCGGCAAGGCCGCTCACGCCGCGGGCACCGCTCACCAGTTCAGCAGCGACGAGGCACGAAACGCCGGCCGCAAGGGCGGTATGGCTCCTCACGTCCGTCGCGGCGGCGTTCGTCGTCGTCCCACCGAGGCGGGCACGGCCGCCACGCAGCCTGGCGAACAAAGCGGCGACAGCGGCCGCTGAGCCGCGAGCATAGAGGCTCAGCACGACGCGCGGCCCGGTTACCGAGAGGTAGTCCGGGCCGCCGGCGTTTCGAGCGGTCGCCGCCGCAAGGGTCCCGCGGGAGGCTCCCGCGCGAAGATCGCTGGAGTCGAAGTCTCTCGCTATCGCCAACGCAACGCGGTCGTTGGCCGACACGCGATGAAGCCCGGCTCGAGGATGGCTCGGCCGGGCTCGTGGCTTCTGAAAGACTGATGACTTATGACGCGGCCGTGGCGTGCACGTCGCCGCGACTCAGTCGAACTGCGAGGTCGCGACGTCGTTGGCCGCGTCGCCGAGTCGCAGGTCGGAAGAGCCCGCGCGGCGCTCGCGCGCGCGGAGGTCGTGCATCGCCGTCATTATGCGGCTGCGGAAGGCATCGTCGACCTCGTCCACTGCAGGGATTTCCTGATCGAAGCTGAACATCGGAGCTGCGTTGCTCATGGCAAGCGCGCTCCGGTGCACGCGCGATGCCGATGTCGGAAGGCGTTGTCCCAGCTGGAGCGAAAGCCTAGGGCCGCGGTACGCGGCGTGCTTGGGGAGCGG
>JAYTOQ010000250.1:0-4443 GCA_043747665.1 Polyangiaceae bacterium
ACGGCGTCATCGCGGACGCTGAAGTGGAAGATCTCGGGCGCCGCTCCCGGCATGTTCTGCATGGCGAGCTCGCCCTCCCAGGTCTTGCAGACCCACCCCTTCTCGGAGAGCTTCTGCATGAAGCCCGCGCGCTCTCCCTTGGAGTACGAATAGGAGAGAGCTGCCTTCGCGTACAAAGCGAAGCCGGCGATGGGAAGGGTGACGAGCGCGAGCAGGGTCACGATGACCCACTTGCGCCGGAAGAACGGCTTCGAGGGGGAGAGGTCGGTACTCACCCGCCCATCTTGGCCATGACCGGACAGGCTGTCCAGGAACGCGTGTCGACCGCGCTCGTCGCTCAGAAGCGGAGCGTCGTACTGCCAACGGTAGCGCTGACGAGTGAGGCGAGGGACGCGGCCGCCGAGCTCTTCCCGGCGCCCGCGGTGAATAGCAGGAACGCCCCCACGCCTACGCCGACGATGCCCACGCCCCACGCGACGACGTTGATCGGGATTAGCGTCTTGCCCGTGGCGACGGCGCTGCGCGCAGCTTCGTCGGTACACTTCGGCGTGCATCGCTCGTCGGCGATTGACTTGTCGTTGAGGAGCGCGATCCCGGTGACCACGCCGACCGCAATGCCCGCGACGCCGATACTGCCGACCACGAAGCCGAGCGTGCGCTTCGGGTTCGTGATCTCGGTGCTCACCTTCACGATGCGTGTCTCGCCCGGCGCGGTGACGAGCGCGGGGATGGCCACCTTCTGCTCGGTGCGCGCGCCGCCTGCGGCCGGCTCATCGAGAACGAGACGTGTTCGCCAGCTCGTCCTCGCCGGCGCGGTCGCCTCCAGCACATGTTCGCCAGGGTCGACGGCGTAGAAGCTCCACACGTCGCGCTCGACCAGCTCGCCGTCGACCTTCACCGTGACGTCCGAGTCGCGCGCCGCAATGACCAGATGAGGCACGCGGGGACGCAGCTGCTCGAGCTTCTGGTGCGCGGCGCCCTCGCGGCCCGTCTTCATCGTCTGGTGCGCGAGGCGCTCCACCGCGCGAAAGTTGCGCCACGCACTTCCGAGCTTTCCGATTTTTTCGAAGCAGAGCGCCAGGTTGAACTGCGTACCGAGGGCACCGTCGAGGCGCTCGCTCTCCTCGAACTTCGGGCACGCCTCGGCGTAGTTGCCGGCCGCGGCGAGCGCGCTGGCCTCGGTGAACAGCTTCTCGGCTCGGTCCGCGTCGCCGGCGCTCTGCGCGGCGGCCATGCCTGGCTTCGACACCGCGACGACGAAGCCGAGCACGAGGAACCGACGAGACAAGGTCGAATCGAACACGCTTATTCCTGCTCAGTTTCCGCCGCGGTCGCCGCGGTCCTTGACGAATTCGCTGGTAGCGGCCGGCGCCGTAGAACGCGCCGACGGGGACGGAGGGACTGCCGGCGGTCGGTTCATTGGCTTCGCGTCGGCGCGCTTGGCCGACGCACTGGCAGCGGTGGCAGGCGCCGCGCTCTCGACGGCGACGCTCACGCCGGTCGGCGGGGTTGCAGGGACGATCTCTGCGGAGCCATGGAGGGCGAACGAAGCTTGTTCCATCGGCGCGACTGGCCCTGACGACGCGGCATGCAACCGACGAGCGTCGGCATCGTGCTTCCGCCAGACCAACGCTCCGCCCGACGCGAGCACGAGCACGAGGACGCTGACGCTGATCGCGAGGGTCCTGAGGGCCCGGTGCCTCGGCGCGTCGAGGCTGCTCGCGCTGAGCGTCGCCGCGTAGGCGGTCTTCGAGCTCACGAGCGCAGCGCTGCGAGGTGCGGTCACGCCGCGCGCTCCTCCTCCGGAGACGCCCACGAGCGTCGTCCGTACCAGCTCGCGCGCGGCAAACGGCTCGAGCGCGGCTGCAAGCTCGTCCATCGTCGCGTACCGCCTCGCCGGATCCTTCTGCAGTCCCTTGTGCACGACGGCGCCCAGACCTGCGGGGATCCACGGCGCGACCTCGTCGAGCGGCGGCACGTCCTGCGTGCACACGGCGATGATGATCTCGCCGACGCTCGAGCAGGTCTCCCACGGCCTCCGTCCGGCCAGCGCCTCGTAGAGCGAGATCGATAGACTCCACACGTCGGTGCGCGCATCGACGTTCTTCGCGTTACGGGCTTGCTCGGGCGAGAAGTACATGGGCGAGCCGACGAACCCTCCGGTGCGCGTGAGATCGACCGCGGTCTCTGCGCCCTCGCTCGCGAAGACTTGCTTGGCGACGCCGAAGTCACAGATCTTCGTGATCACTCTGCCGCTCGGCAGCTCGTGGAGGAAGAGGTTCGCCGGCTTGATGTCGCGATGGACGATGCCGCGGCCGTGCGCGTCGCCGAGGCCGCGGCAGGCCTCCACGAACACGCGCGCGATCGGCGCGACCTCGAGCGGACCGGAGGTCCGGATCAGGTTCGCGAGGTCCTGGCCCTCGAGGAGCTCCATCACGAGGAACGGGACGTGTTGCGTCGCGTCGGTGTCGGCGTCGACCACCTTCACGACGTACGGGCTCGCGATCGACATCAGCGCCCGCGCCTCGCGGACGAATCGCTTCACCATGTCGAGCTTCGGTGGTCCCGCCTCTCCGAGGATCACCTTGAGCGCGAGACGCTCGCCGCCGGCGCCACGCGTCTCGTACACGACGCCCATGCCGCCCTGGCCGAGGACGCCCAGCAGGGGGTAGCGTCCGCCGAGCGTGTGCCCGAGCAGGCGTACCGCGGTGCCGTCGCGTTCCGGCGGTGGCGGGATACTCCTGACCCGATTCTCGACCTCCCGCCACGTTCGCGGGAGCATCGCGCGCGGCGCGGCACGGCTCCGTACCTCTGGCGTCGCCGGAGCGAGCATGCTCGCGTCGACTCGCTCCGAGTCCTCGGTTGATGGTCGCAGCGCGTCTATCAGCGCGCCGACGTTGGGACACCGCGCGTCGAGGTCACGAAGCAGGGCGCCATGCACCACGGTCGTGAGGCCCTCGCTCACCCAGGGCGCGCGCTCTTGCAGCGACGGAACGTCGGTCGAGACGAGCCTGATGAGCATGTCGGGGACGGTCTTGGCGTCGTCGAACGCGGTGCTGCCCGTCAGCAGCTCGAAGAGCGTCATGCCGAGGCTCCACACGTCGCTCCGACCGTCGACGCGCTTGGCGTTCCTCGCTTGTTCGGGCGACATGTAGCACGGCGAGCCGAAGCTGTCGCCCGACTGCGTCATCGTCTCGCCGGCGAAGAGTGGCTTCGCGATCCCGAAGTCGCACACTTTGACCACGATGGCGCCACCCGCGACGGCGTGGAGGAAGATGTTCGCCGGCTTGATGTCGCGATGGATGACGCCGGCCGCATGCGCTGCCTCGATCCCCGCGGCGGCCGCGAGCACGATTCGTGCGGCGAGCACCGGCGCGAGCGGCCCGCAACGGCGCAGGAGAGACTCGACGTCCTCGCCCGCGAGGAGCTCCATCACCAGGTAAGGCGCCCCCAGCGTCCCGTCGATCCCCGAGTCGAGCACGCGCGTCAGGTGGGGGTGGTCGAGGGTCGACATGATCCGCGCTTCGCGCGCGAAGCGGGCGAGCTCCTCGTGGCCGCCGCTGATCCCGAGAAGCACCTTGACCGCGAAGCGTCGGCCTTCGGGATCGACGGCCTCGTAAACGGCGCCCATCCCGCCTGCCCCGAGGACGCGCTCGAGTCGGTATCGCCCCGCCAGCACGGCGCCGATGCGTTGGGAGTGTACGGGGTCGATCGACACGAGACCTGTGCTGCAGGTTAGCGCAGTGTGCGAGCGGGTCAGAGCCCGTTGCCGTCATTATTGTCGAAGCTCGGGCGGGCGCACGCTGGCGCAGAGATCGAGGTTGGTCCGCGCCGTGATAGCTTGGCGCGATGGTCCCGGGATTTCGGCATCGTGTCCTTCCGGCGCTGCCACAAGCCATCGTGCTCGCCGCCGCGCTGGGCGCGCTGTCCTGCGGTCTGGCGGTCTCCTTCGACCGCTACGACTCGTCCGCGACGGCGGCGACCTTCGCGCTGCATGGTTCGGTGGCAGGGCTCGAGCGTGCCTCGGTCAGCCTGCGCGTCAACGGTGGCGCTCCGACGGTGGTGGGAAACGGCGACTTCGCGCTCGACCGTGCCCTCGTCGACGAGACCGACTACGCGCTCACCGCTGAGGCGCCGCTGCATACGTGCGCGCTCGAGCACGGGAGCGGTCACGTGGTCGGTGCGGACGCGGTCGGCGTCATCGTACGCTGTTCGTCGTCGGACGCGGCGCTGACGTCCATCGCATTGACGGGCGCGTCCGTGATGCCACCGTTCGACGAGAACGTCCACAACTACAACGCTCTGGTGCGGTGGCAAATGCCGCGCACGTCGGTGACGGTCACGACGCGCAGTCCGACGGGCACGTACGTGATCAACGACAGCGCGAGGATCGCCTCGGGGACGCCAAGCGCCCCTTACGATCTGCTGAGCACGCTCGCGCTC
>JAYTOQ010000251.1:0-19608 GCA_043747665.1 Polyangiaceae bacterium
CGCTTCCCCGATGCGGGCCTCGACGCCGCCCTCGGCGATCGGCCCCGTCGCCGAAGCGACGTCGACGGCGAGCGGGATGCCGTCCTCGGGCACCTGCGCCTTCAGCTCGCCCTTCTCGGCGGCGGGCACGCGCAACGTCACCTTCACGCGCCGCTCGATTTCGGCGACGTGCACGCCGAATGCGGTCTGCGCATCGCCGGCGAACGAGACGTTGAGTGAGCCGCGACCCGGCGGCCCCATGCGCGCCGCGTCGATGACGAAGCGCGCGCGCCCCGACGAATCGGTGACGGCGCGTCCGAGCTGGTCGCTCTTCTCGTTGGCGAGGACCAGCGCGAGACCTGGCTTCGCTTGCGTCGTGCCGTCGTCCTCGATGAGGGCCGCGGCCTCGAACGTGAGCTTCAGCGTGTCGAGCGACACGATGCGCGGCGTCGGATCGAAGCGCAACACGAGCGCCTGGCGCGAGAGATCGAACGCGAGGTCGGCATCGGCTCCGTCGACGAGATTCGAGCCGCGCCACGAGAGGTGCGTGAGGTGACGATCGGGAACGAGCCGCGCGCGCACGCAGAAGCGACCGCCTTCGTCGGTGACGGCCTCGACGTCAGGCGCGTCCGGTGCACCTACGACGCGGACCCCGTAGGCGGTGGGCGGTCGATCGGTGCTCCTGTCGCATGTCCGCGCCGCGCGAAGACCTTCGATCACCTTGGGATCGCGCGGATCGCTCTCGCGCGTGATGTGGATGATCACTTTCTCGGCGGGCAGCGGCTGCCCCGCGTCGTCGACGAGCGAGCCCGAGAGGATGAGCTCCCCCTGATCGCGCGACGCATGCGCCACGATCTTCGCGCTTCCACGAACGCGGATGCGGATGCCGTCGGCGCGCGCCGTGACGGCGAGTGGGAACGACAACGCCCACACCACCGCCCCGAGGCAGAAGAGCGCGCGCACGAAGAAACTGGGAACGAAGGCGCGGATCAAAGGTCCCGAGAGAGAGTCTCGACGGCGGGTGAAGTTTCGTCGCTGGCGTCCGTCGATCGATTGTCTGCTACCGACGGGTCGAGGCGACGTGAACCCGGAAGGCTAGCGAAAAGGGAGTGCGGGAGCCTCGACAATGCGTGATAGCTTTTGGAAGTCGATGCGCGGTGCGAACGTGGCGCGGTACGCGAACAACGCAAAGAGGGCGAGGGCGAGGGCGAGGCCGAGGGCGCGGGCGGCGCTCGTCATTGCCGCTCTCGTGCTGGCTCCGTTTTACTCGGCGACGGCGTCGGCCGACGCCGACCGCGTGAAGTTCCTCGCCGACAAGCTCAGCTCGGACGACCCGCGCGTTCGAACCAGCGCAGCGCTGGCGCTCGGCGCCAGCAACGACGACGGCGCCGTCGACCCGCTCTGCAAGGCGCTCGGCGATTCGACCGAGGTCGTTCGCCAGGCCTCGGCGGTCGCCATGAAGCGCCTCGGTCGCTCGGCCGCCGTGCCTTGTCTGCGTTCACGCCTCGACCGGGAGAGCAACGACGGCGTGAAGATCGCCATCGAGCGCGCGGTCGAGTCGATCTCTGCCGGCAGCGGCGGCAGCGGCGGCGGCAGCGGCGGCGGCGGCGGCGGCGGGAGCGATGACAAGGTGAAGGACAACCCGAGCGCGAAGTACTACATCGCGCTCTCGACCATCGCCAACTCGACGGGCCGCTCGCAGCCCGAGGTCGAGAGCCTGGTCGTGAAGGCCATAAAGTCGAAGCTCGAGGCCGCGGGCACGATCCAGATCGCGCCCAACAAGGAGAGCGCCGAGAGCGCCAAGGACGCGCTGAAGAAGCGCAAGATGAGCGGCTTCTATCTCGCCGTCGCGGTCGACAAGTTCGACTACTCGAACGGCAACCTTCGCGTGAAGGTGAAGATCGGCGTGTTCACCTATCCGGGCAAGTCACTCCTCGGCAACGTCGACAAGACGCTGACCAAGGAAGGCGTCTCGAGCGGCGACAAGTCGTCCGAGGATCAGATGTTGGACATGGCGGCTGGGCTGGCCAGCGAGCAGTTCGCACAGAACGCGAGCGCGTTCCTTTGAGTTTCGTGAGGGCTTTCCGATGACGACGTCAGCAGCGCCGGCCGCGAACAATGGAAGCGCCCGCCCGAAGTACAAGCGAAGCTTCAAGAACTACCTGCTCGATCCACGCTTCCAGTTGAAGTGGACCGGCATGATCATCGGTGTCGCCTTCGTGATCAGCGCGATCATGGGCGTCTTCCTCTACCGAACCAGCAGCGAGGTCACCGCCCAGAGCCAGAAGGTCATCGGGCAGGGACAGGAGCTGATCAAGGAGAGCCAGAAGAACTCCGATCTCGTGAAGATGCAGATCGAGAAGGAGTACGGCGACGCACCGGAGCTGAAAGCCACCTTCAACAGCAGCGCGCAGGAGCTCGACGGTCAGCTCGAGGTGAAGCAGAAGGCGCTCCGTTCGCAGTACGAGGCGACCATCCACCAGCAGAACACCATGCTGACGTCGCTCGTCGCGGGGCTCGTACTGCTCGTCGTCCTCATCGGCATTCTCGGCATCTACTTCACGCACAAGGTCGTGGGGCCCATCTACAAGATGAAGATGCTGCTCCGGCAGGTCGGCGATGGAAAGCTCAACTTCTACGGCAAGCTGCGCAAGGGCGACGAGCTCCAGGACTTCTTCGTGGTCTTCGCGGACATGGTCGAGAAGCTGAAGGATCGCCAGCGTCGCGAGGTCACCGAGCTCGAAGCTGCGATGACCTCAGCGAGGGCGTCCGGCGCCAGCGACGATGCCATCGAGAAGATCCAGCACGTGCGCGACGAGATGAAGGCCGCCCTCGATCTGTGACGCTGACGCATCTCGCGACGGCGACGAACGCCGCACATCTCGGTGCCAACGACCGACGCGAACGACCGCCGCGAACGATGAGACGCGAACGATGAGACGCGTCGATGCATGGCCTGTAAAATAGGCATTTCGTGCGAACGCCTCGTCTTCGAGTGAGCGCGCCGCATCCGGGCTCGCGCGCGCCTACGCGTCGTCCTCGGTGAACGCGCCAGCGATCCACTCGATCGCCAGTGCGCCGTCGTCGTCGCGCGTGACGGCGGCCACGTCGATGCGGATGCGCTTCACGTCGGGCATCTTCGCGATGCGCCCCTTCCACAGCGCCCGGACGCCGCGGAGGAGTGTCCGTCGCTTCGTGCGGGAGATGCTCGCGAGCGGCTTCTCGAACGAACCAGGTCCCCGCGCGCGGACCTCGACGACCACCACGAGGTCGCGCTTCTTCGCGACGATGTCGAGCTCGAGGGCGCCGATGCGCAGGTTCTGCCAGAGGATGCGGAAGCCGTTCGCGCGCAGCTTCTCGGCTGCTGCGGCCTCGGCCTCGCGGCCGTAGCCGCTCGCTAGACGCGCACGCTCAGCGCGAGCCACATTTGTTCGTGTTCGGATCGCAGTCGCCCTGGTTGCACGCGGTGTCCTTGTTGTAACCGGTGTCTTTCAGGATGCAGTACGAGCCCGTGAGGCCTTCGTTACCAGCACCGATCGAGGTGACGAGCGGGGTGCACGAGAAGCCGTCGGGGCACGTGCAGAACGTCTGGCCGCTCGGCTGGTTGCCGTTGATGTCGGCGCAGCGGCACGAGCAGTAGACCGTCTTGTCGGCGGCTCGATCACGGCACTGTGCAGAGACGAGCGCCTTCTTCCGCGGGTCGCTGAAGGCGGGAGGTGTGCCTGCGAGACCGGTGACCTGGTCATTCGTGCCGGGGATCGTGCAGCCGCCCGCCTTCGATGGATCGGCATCCACGTGCGGGTGTTGCTCCGGCGACTTCTTCGCATCGGCGGCGGCGAGGTTGATGGCATCGGCGCTCTGTCCGTACGTGCACGACGCGCGACCTCGGAAGTGATTCACGAGGCAGATGCGCGTCCGGCACTGGAAGCTCTTGGACTCGACGTTCACTTCCTTCTCGTCGAAGCCGAGGAAGCTTGGGTCGTACTCTTGCTCCGGAGTGCAAGGGTCGCCGACGCCCTCGTCTTTGCAGCCAGGGCTGATCGCAGCCAGCAGCAAGAGGCCCGAGCCCACCAGGAAAGACGTCAAAATCGCACGCGTCATTCTGGGGCGGGACGGTAGACGTTTGGTGAGCAGAGCGTCAAGCATGTCCTTCGTCGTTTGGATGGCCGCGACCCTCCACATCCGTCACCGTCGTCAGCTGCGGGTGGTCCCGCGCACGTCGTCTCCAACACGTCCCGCGTTCGGAGAGCGCGCGTCGCCGGCCACCCTGGACTAGCGTGCGAGCGCTTGTGTTGGCTCGAGGGGATCCAAAGCGAGGACGGTGTCGTGTGTTCTCTCGGAGGAGAGTCTCGCGCGATGCGCTGTCACTGCGCATTCGGAATCCGTGGCCAAATCGCCTTGACAAACGCGAATTAGGCTCCGTACCATTCGGCGGCCCGCCGGTATCATCTTGGTAATTTTATTCACTTTTTCGACGACCGCTGGCGAGCCTGCCCGCCCGTTCTCGAACCGATAGCTCGCCGAAGTCGCCAAACGCCGTCGCCATTGCGACGCGCGCACTGCTCTCTCCCTCACTCCGCACTCTGCGGTCACGCCGAGGATCCTCGAATGCGTCACTCGATTTTTGGTAGCAGCTTGCGCAAGCTCCTCATCGCGTCGGGCACCACGTTGCTCTCGCTGTCGCTCGTGAGCTCGCAGGCCTCGGCGCAGAAGCCGAAGCCCAAGCCGGCACCCAACGCAGCCAAGCCAGGGGGGAAGCCTGCCGGCAAGCCGGGTGGAAAGCCTGCGGGCGGAGGCGACTCGATCGAGCTCGACGACCCGGGCACGCCGAGCGGCGACGCGAAGGGCAGCTCGCCCAAGGCGGCCGACAGCGGGCCCGCGCCCGTCGCCGGTCAGATGACCGAGCAGGCCGCGCAGGCGAAGCGCCTCTTCGACGGCGAGAAGTGGGGCGACGCCTCGCTCGCTCTCTATCGCGTCTACAAGGGCGAGACCGGCGACGACGAGGGCAACAAGCAGCTCGCGCAGTACCACCTCGCGATCTCGCTCTATCGCCTGAAGTTCTACCAGGCGGCGTACGGCATCTTCTCCGAGATCGCCGACAAGCCGAACCACCTCAAGTTCAACGAGACGCTGCTCTGGCTCGCGAAGCTCGCGACCGACCTGCCCGAGCCCGCCGACATCGTCGAGCGCGTCGGCAAGTACAACGACGCAGCGATCGAGAAGTTCAACAACCAGAACCAGCGCGAGCTGTACTGGCAGCTCAACTACCTGCTCGGTCGGTACAAGTACCGCAACCGTCAATACGAGGACGCGCTCCGCCTCTTCTCCAAGGTGAGCCGCGAGTCGAAGTACTACATCAAAGGGCAGTTTTTTAGCGGGATCAGCAACGTCCAGGTGCGCAAGAGCGTCCCGGCCGTGCAGTCCTTCCAGAAGATCGTCGGCGCGATCGACGAGGGCGTCGAGGGCATCGAGGACGAGGATCGCATGCGCGACCTCGCGTTCCTCTCGATGGCGCGCACGTACTACTCGGCCTCGGTTCGCCTCGACGAGAACAACGCGCCGACCATCGACAGCTCGAAGCTGAGCGCCGCGGTCAAGTACTGGAACAAGGTCGACGTCGGCAGCGAGTACTGGCTCGACGCGCTCTTCGAGGAGTCGTGGGCTTACTTCATGGCCGGTGACTACGCGCACGCGCTCGGCAACGTGCACACCATCCAGTCGCCGTACTTCCCGAACTCGTATTACCCGGAAGCGGACGTCCTCAAGGCGGTCATCTACTTCGCGAACTGCCAGTACGACGACGCCGAGATCATCGTCGCCAAGTTCCAGTCGAAGTATCAGCCGATCTACGACGACCTCAACAAGGTCCTCGGCCGCTTCAAGGGCGACGAGGCGGACGAGCCCTTCTACAAGTTCCTGAAGGACGTCCGCGACGAGAAGGCCGACCTGCCGCCGCGCATCAAGATCGTCGTTCACAACGCGCTCTCCGATCGCCAGCTGCTCCGCCACCTCTCGTACGTCCAGGTTCTCGACGACGAGGGCAAGCGCTTCGCGAAGGCGCCCGGCAGCTTCCGCGACTCGCCGCTCGGCAACGACGTCAAGGACTCGCTGCAGCTCGCGCGCGACATCGCCGTTCGTAACGCCGGTCAGCTCGCTCGCGAGCGCTACCAGCGAAACCTCGACGAGCTCAACGAGCACCTTCGCGACAGCGCGAAGATCCTCATCGACATCAACTCTGCGAAGAGGAACCAACTCGACGCAGCCATTGCCGGCTCCCAGGTCACGTCCCAAGAGTCCGAGCGCAACATCGTCAAGCCCGACGAGGAGCACGTGGTCTGGCCGTTCGACGGCGAGTACTGGCGTGACGAGCTCGGGTTCTATCGACAGACGATCACCTCGAAGTGCGGGAGGTAGGTTCCTGATGAAGCGAGTTTTCCAAGTAGCGGTCCTCGGCAGTCTCGTTGCGGGCCTCGTGCCCTCGGCGTGGGGCGCGGACATTTGCATCGACGACAAGGCGAAGGCCTCCCTCAACGCGTGCGGCGGCAACGGACCGAAGGAGTTCGACGTCAGCAAGCACGGCAAGACCCCGCAGGTTAACTTCCACTCGGCGCCGCCTCCCGCGGATCTGAAGAAGCGCGACCAGCAGTCGAAGCCGAACGCACCGACGCTCCAGGACGCTCCGCGCGACGAGCGCAAGAGCCGTCTTCAGGCGCGCCAGCGTGCGCTGCTCGTCACCGAGATCGCCGGCCTCGAGCGCCTCTTCGAAACGACGAAGAAGAACGCGCCCGATCGCCCGCAGCTCGGTCGTCGCCTCGCAGAGGCGTACGTCGAAATGGAAGCCGCCGCGTTCCGCGACAAGACGGAAGCGGAGATCAAGCGCGACGGGTTCCGGAAGACGAACCCGCAGGCCGCCGGCCAGCAGCAGACGCAAGCGAATCAGGCCGATCAGGTCATGAAGCTCGCGCGCAAGAAGGCCATCGAGAACTACACGCTCATCGTCAACGACTACCCGACGTACCAGGCGCTCGACGAGGTTCTCTATTACCTCGCGTACGAGTACGAGCAGGCGAGCGATCTCAAGAACGCGCGCTCGGTCTACTACGACCTCATCAAGAAGCGCCCGGACTCGAAGTACATCCCCAACGCGTACCTCGCGTTCGGCGAATTGTTCTTCAACGAAGCCGCGGGCGATCCCTCGAAGTGGGATCTCGCCGCGCAGGCGTACTCCGAGGTCATCAAGTACCCGCCGCCGAACAACAAGGTCTACGGCTACGCCTGGTACAAGCTCGCCTACGTCTTCTGGAACAAGGGCGAGCTCGACAAGGCGCTCAACGCCTTCAAGAAGACCATCGAGTTCGGCGTCGCGTTCAACCAGCTACCGGGAGCCGCGAAGCTCGCCGACAGCGCGCGTCGCGACGTCATCCCCGTCTACGCGCTCAAGGGCGATCCCGCGCAGGCCTACAACTTCCTCCACAACATCTCGGGCGACACGCAAGGGTCGAACGAGAAGACCTACAAGATGGAGGACGACCTCGGTAACAACTACCTCGACACGGGTCACTACCCGGAGGCGATCCTTCTCTACAAGGACCTGATCGGGCGCGACAAGTCGGGACACCACTGCGTGTACCAGGCGCACATCACCGAAGCGACCATGGCGATGAAGTCCGGCAACAAGGACGTCATCGTGAAGGAGGTCGACAACCAGGTGAAGGTCGCCCAGGAGTTCAAGAACGGCTCCTACTCGTCCGAGCTGAAGCAGGAGTGCGCGAACAAGAGCGCGGCTCTCGCGACGGAAACGGCGATGGCGTGGCACCTCGAGGCCGTCGGCTCGCAAGGGCAGCGCGGCACGGGCGATCTCAAGACGATGGGCGCGGCCGCTACGCTCTACAAGAAGGTCGTCGATACCTGGAACGCCCAGGAGTTCAGCACGTTCGTCTTCCCGCGCGTCGTGAAGGAGGACTGGCCGAACATCTACAAGATCAAGTACGCCATGGCCGACCTTCTCTACTTCCAGAAGGATTGGGCGAAGTGCGGACCGGCGTTCGACTCCGTCGTTGCCGAGAACCCGACCGCGGCGGAGGCCCCCGAGGCCGCGTACGCGTCGGTGCTCTGCTACCAGAACATCTACGAGGAGACCCACAAGGGCGGCTCCGATCGCAAGGGCAGCGGCAACCTCCCCGGCGCGGCGAAGGCCGAGAAGCCGGAGAAGGACAAGGCGCGTCTCGCCGAGCAGGAGCGCGAGAAGCTCAAGCCGAAGGACATGTCCGACAACCAGAAGGGCATGGTCCAGGCCTTCAATCGGTACATTTGCTACATCAACCCGCCGAAGACCGACAACGCGGGTCAGGAGCAGCTGGTCGAGGTGAAGTACGCGCGCGCGCGCACCTACTTCGAGTCGCAGCACTGGGAGGAGGCCGCGATCGGCTTCCGCGACATCGCGCTCAACAACTCGGATCGTGACGTCGGCATCTACGCGTCGCAGCTCTATCTCGAGAGCGTCAACGTCCTCGGGCAGCACTTCTCGAAGACCGCTTGCTTCGACGACATGGAGCAGGACGTTCCGAAGTTCATCGAGCTCTATTGCCAGGGCGAGAAGGCTGCGAAGAACGCCGAGGCGTGCACGAGCCTCAACAAGATCCAGGTCGACATCCTTCGTATCAAGGCGCAGAAGCTCGTCGAGCGCGCCGACAAGGAAGGCGGCAAGGAGGCCCTCGCTCTCTACGAGAAGGGCGGCACCGCGTACTTCGAGATGTTCCGGAGGTACTGCCAGGATCCTGTCTCGAACAACCAGCCGCCGCAGGCCGAGAAGTGCGACGAGATCGCGTACAACGCGGCTCGCGCATTCCAGGCCGCGCGTCTCGTCGCCAAGGCGATCACGGTTCGTCGTTCGCTCCTCGCCTACGACGACAAGCTGAAGCTCAACTCGCCGCTCGCCAAGAAGGCGACGTACGAGATCGGCGGTAACTACCAGGCCATCGCGGTCTACGACCTCGCGGCCGACTGGTACGAGCGCTACGCGAAGAACGATCCCAAGGCGCCCGAGGCCGACAAGGCCCTCAGCGACGCCGTCATCCTCCGCCTCGGCCTCGGCCAGGAGGACCAGGCGATCGACGACGCGCGCACGTTCACCAAGAACTACGGCGGCGCGAAGCCCGCGCAGACGGCCTCGATCGCATTCGCGGTCGGCGCCCACTACGCGGAGCAGGGCAACTGGGACAAGGCGCGCGGCGCGCTCACCGGGTCGATGGGCGTCATCGACAAGGCAGCGCCGGACGTCCAGGTCCAGGCTCACGCGACGCTCGGACGCGTCTATCTCACCGGCTACAAGGGCACCGGCGAGAACCTCGCGAAGGGCGAGTACTCGAAGGTCCGCGGCCTCTGGAACGATCCTGCGAAGGCCGAAGCGGCCATCCGCGCGGCCTACCCGACGGAGGACGCCGGCTCGCAAGATCGTCGTCTCGCCAAAGCGCTCAACGCCGTCGGCGAAGCGTACTTCTTCGCCGCCGAAGAGAAGCGCAAGGCCGAGGTCGACCCGATCAAGTTCCCGAACTACACGGGCCCAGGCGACAAGGCCACCGTGGTCAAGCACATCCAGACCAAGGTGAAGGACTGGTACGAGAAGAAGAAGGCGGCCATCGAGAAGGTCGAGCCCGAGTACATCAAGATCCTCGAGCTCAAGCCCGTCCCGCCGCCGAAGTGGGTCATCGCCGCCGGCTCTCGCTCCGGTCTCATGTGGGGCGATCTCGTGGACGACTTCCGCCGCGCGCCGATCCCGACGGCATGGAAGACGGACGCGGAGCTCCGCGGCGTCTACTACGACAGCCTCGACGCAGCGTCCGAGCCCTTCAAGGTTCGCAACGCGAAGCCGGCGCTCAAGAAGTGCCTCGATCTGTCGGTGAAATACCAGTACTTCGACGAGTACTCGCGTAACTGCGAGGTCTGGCTCGCGAAGAACTACAAGTCCGAATACCACGTCGTCGACGAGCTTCGCGGAGCGCCCACGCTCTCCAACAGCGGTCTGGACGAGAAGGCGCCGCCGGTCCTCACCGACGGAACGTTCTGGCACCCGCCCGCAGCGGCTCCGGAGAAGACCACCGTGTCGACGACGGAAGACGGCGGCGGCGCGGCCGAGCCCAAGGGTTCGGGCAAGGGTGCGTCCAAGCCCGCAGGTGGCGGTGGTGGCGGTGCGCCGAAGTCGGGCGCGCGTCCTCTTCCTGGTGGAAAGAAGCGCTGAGGAGCGAATCATGATGAAGCACATCGGAATCAAGACCGTCCTCCTCACCACGCTGCTCACCGCAGTCGTCGCTTGCGGCGGCGGCGGTAACACCGAGGGTCCCAAGGTCCCCGGCAAGCCTGTGGGCGCCGGCGCCGGCACTCCCGCCGAGGAGGTCTCGAAGGACGCCCAGGCGAAGTTCAACGCCGCGCTCGACGCCTTCGTCGAGCACGACAAGGCGAACAACTGGGACGACGCGGCCTGCGGCTCCGTCGCGAAGATGTTCGACGACGCAACCGCCTCGCAGAAGGGACGCTTTGCGCAGGCGACGTTCAACGCCGGCCTCGCGTTCCAGCGCTGCAACGACGACAAGAACGCCCGCGCGAAGTTCGAGCAGGTCCTGAAGGACGACCCGAAGTTCCACGCGGCGCGCGCCGAGGTCGCTCTCTATCAGTACAAGCAGGACTCGAACGAGGACGCGGCCATCGGCGCGATGCAGCAGGCCGTCACCGACGCGCAGTTCCAGAACGTCCCCGCGCTCGTCAACCTCGCGATGTTCCAGATGATGCGCGACGGCGCGTCCGGGCAGCAGGACTGCAAGGACGACATGGAGTGCGCGAAGAAGAATTTGCAGCGCGCGCTCGCCATCGACGACGCGTTCATGCCGGCCTTCAACCAGCTCGCCCTCTACTACTTCCAGCTCGCGAAGAAGCGCGCCGGTGCAGTGAAGTCGAGCGCGAAGGGCTCACGCGGCCGCCAGGTCGTCACGCACGCTTCGGTCGGCAAGCGTGCCGACCAGCAGCAGCTCGAGCTCGCGTCGCTGGTCTGCTCGCAGGCCATCCGGAAGAACGCCAACTACGCGCCGATCCACAACACGGCCGGCCTCATCCAGAACGAGCTCGGTCAGGTCAACGGCGCGGTCGGCGAGTTCGCCACCGCGGCGAAGCTCGATCCGAAATTCTTCGAAGCGCAGATGAACTTCGCAGCGGTCAACCTGGGCTTCCGCGGGTTCGAGCAGGCGCAGACCGCGTACACCAAGGCGCTCGCGATGCGCCCGAACGACTACGACGCGCACCTCGGCATGGCACTCGCGCTCCGCGGCCCGATCACCGGCGCGGAGAACGACTACGACCAGCGCGTCAACGCGGTGCAGGGCGAGCTCGACGCCGCGAAGAAGCTCGATACGAACCGGCCGGACGCCTATTACAACGAGGGCATCCTCACGCAGGAGTTCAAGGCGAAGGGCTCGCTCGACAAGGAGAAGCAGAAGGCACTCCTCAAGCAGTCGCAGCAGATCTTCCAGTCGTTCATCGACAAGGCGAGCGGCAAGCCCGAGTACGACGGCGCCGTGAAGCGCTCCAAGGAGCGCATCCAGGACATCGACGACACCCTCAAGTTCATGGATCTGGGTGTCGAGGAGCAGAAGTCGGCGGCGCCCGCAGGGGCAGCTCCGGCTGGAGCGGCTCCGGCAGCGGGAGCGACGCCCGCCGCACCCGCGGACGCAAAGAAGCCGTGAGGCCCTGACAAAAGACGGCGGATTCGGAGATTCCGGGTCCGCCGTTCTTCTTGGGTGGTTCGGGAACCTTTGCGCCCGAGGCGCTGTCTGGACAGGGGAGGCTGACGTGTCCCCGTCTCAACAAAGCGCGTCTCGGGAATGCGGTCAGCTTGCCGTCAAGGGTCTCCGGTAGTACACTGTCACTGTAATTGGGGCGTAAAATTCCCGGCAAATTGGAACAGTTACAACTGCCCAGGTAGCCAGGCTAACGTTCGCCGCAGCACACGGAAGAGAAGAGACGGAGACCCCCATGAACGCCAAGCGAGTTTTCGGTTTGTTGGCAGCAGCGCTCCTCCTCCTGACGAGCGGCGGATTTGAGTCCCGCGCATTCGCGCAGGCGGCCGCGCCCGGTGGCGGTGCAGCAGGTGCGAAGCCGGCCGCTGCTGGCGGCCGCGACGAAGGTTACGGCTACGAGTTCTCCGACGATCCGCTCGCCGCCGGTGGCTTCGGTCCGAACGACGCGACAATCCGCGTCCGTCCCGGTCCGGTTCGCACGACCTTGATCCGCCCGCGCACGTCCTTCGTGCCCGAGATGCTCAAGTCGGTAGAAAATCTTTAGCGACGTTGGGGCTCCGCCCCCTCTGACCCCGAGATTCTCAGCTTTCGGCTCTGTTACGTAAGTTTCTGACGACGCGCAGTACCGTTTCGAAAGGTGTCGACGATGGAAGGCAAAGCCAAGGTTGCGCTGACGTTCGCTCTCTACCAGGGCGATCAGCTCGTGCGACGTGACAGCATCGCGCAGGACATCGTGAAGGTCGGCAAGGACCCGCGATCTCACCTGCGCGTCGACGACGATCTCGCGTCGCGTATGCACGCGGTGATCGAGGTCGCCGGCCCGAACGACATCACGCTCATCGATCTCGGCAACGAGCCGGGCACGATGGTGAACGGGCAGCGCGTCAACAAGTGCAAGATCCGGCCTGGCGATCAGATCCAGATCGGCTCGACGATGATTCAGCTCGAGAGCGCAGAGCTCGCGGGCGCAGCGAGCGGCGTTCCGGCAACGGCTCCGTCGGCGACGCCGTCGAACCGTCCGCCGCAGCAGCAGCCGATGCACGTCAACACGCCGACCGAGGCGATCCAGGCGCAGCAGGGCGTACAAGGCCAGGGCCAGACGCAGAACATGGTCGGGCAGGGCGCCGCGACTTCGCTCGGTGGCTTCGGCATGGGCGCCGCGCCCGCGCCGTCGTCGAATCCATTCGCCGGCTCGGCACCTCCGAGCAACCCGCCTCCTCACCCCGGCGCCGGGGTCGGCAACCCGTTTGCGCAGCCGCAGGCGCAGGCTTACGCCGCGCCGCCGAGCAACCCGCCGACGGGCGCGAATCCGTTCGGCGGCGGCTCGCCGTTCAGCGGCGGTGCACCCGCGGCGTCCAACAACCCGTTCGCTCCTGCGAACCCGTTCGTCGCTTCGGCGGCCGAGCAGGCGTACGGCGGCGGCGGCTACGGCATCAACGCGCCGGGCGGCTCGGACTTCGATCCCGCGCAGCCGTTCACGTACTCGATGATCAAGAGCGGGCCCGACGTCCATCCGGACGAGGTCGAGGGTCATGCGGCGGCGGTCGAGGTCCTCGTCAAGTGGGACCAGAACACGCTCCACGTCTCGCACCAGAGCCCGCCGAAGAGCTTCTTCGTCGGCGAGGAGCAGGTCGGCTGCGATTACTTCGTCCCGAGCGAGGTGCTCGGCACCACGCGCGCGCCGATCGTCGTCGCCCGCGGTGTCAGCGTCGCGCTCGTCATCCTTCCGCGCTCGACGGGCTCGGTCGAGATTCCGGGGCAGGGGACCTTCTCCTTCGCGGATCTGATCCAGGCCGGACGTGCACGCCCGTCGTCGGAGATGAGCGGCGCGCACGAGTTCGATCTCCCGACCAATGCGAAGGCGCGGATGGAGCTCGAGAACTCGGGCCTCGTGTTCGAGGTCAGCGCCGTCAACGCCGGCAAGGCGCCGCCCGTCGGCGCGTTCTCCAGCTTCGAGCCGGCCGCGTATCTCTTCATCGGGCTCTCGTTCCTCCTCCACATCGGCATCGTCGCCTCGATGGCGTTCTTCATGCCGAGGATGAACGGCGACGACTCCGAAGCGATCGACCGCGATCAGCTCCTTCTCATGCAGAAGATGCTGAACGCTGCCGCCGAGCGCGAGCAGGAAGAGAAGAAGACCGAAGAGGTCGCCGACAACAACGCCGACCAGAAAGAGGGCGGCAGCGGTACGCGCGCGAAGGGTGAAGAGGGTTCCATGGGTAACCCCAACACCAACGCCGTGAACAAGCGCTACGGCGTCCAGGGTCCGCAGGACAATCCGGATCCGCACATCGCTCGTCAGGCTGCGCTCAAGGAAGCGCAGGAGTTCGGCATGATTGGTCTGATCAATGTCGGCGCCGGCGGCGACCCCAACGCTCCCACCGCACCGTGGGGACGTGAAGAGTCGAGCGGCAACGACCCGCTCTCCGCCCGCGGCAACATGTGGGGCGACGCCATCGGCGACGCGTTCGGCGCTGGCGGCCTCGGCCTCTCCGGCGTCGGTGAAGGCGGCGGCGGTCGCGGCGAAGGCATCGGCCTCGGCAACATCGGAACGCTCGGACACGGCGCCGGCACCGGCACCGGTCAGGGCTTCGGCAACGGCCACGGCCGTCTCGGCGGCGCGCACCAGACCAAGAGCCCCTCGCTCCGTCAGGGCGCGACGCAGGTCAACGGACGCCTCCCGCCGGAGGTCATCCAGCGCATCGTTCGCCAGAACTTCGGTCGCTTCCGTCTCTGCTACGAGAACGGTCTGCGCACGAACCCGAACCTCCAGGGACGCGTCGCGATCAAGTTCGTCATCGACCGTTCGGGCTCGGTCTCGACGGCGTCGGACGGCGGATCGGATCTTCCGGATCAGGGCGTCGTCGGCTGCGTCGTTCGCGGCTTCGGCAACCTCTCGTTCCCGCAGCCCGAAGGCGGCATCGTCACCGTCGTCTACCCCATCATCTTCAACCCGGGTGATTAGCCCGACGAGGGGGCTCCGCCCTCCTTGCAGGTTCGCGGGGCTCCGCCCCTCCTTTCAGGTTCGCGGGGCTCCGCCCCTCCTTTCAGGTTCGCGGGGCTCCGCCCCTCTGACCCGAGATGAAACGAACGAGGCGGATCGCGAAAGCGGTCCGCCTCGCTTCGTTTGTCCGCGGCTCGTGGTGCCTTTTGTCACTGGAATCCGCGAGGAGCGTTGCAGCGCGAGCATGGAACGATGACTGCGGTACGCATCCATCATGATGTATTATGCATGCTTTATAGGCTTGTAAAATAGGCATTCGGTGACGTGCGCCTGGGGTGGCACATCAGTGGCGCGGTACCGACGCGTGCCGAATCACGCGACCGAAATGCAGGGGCGTGTTGCTACAGACTTTTCAAAACCCGTTCACGATCGCTACAACCTTTCTCGATGCGCAACCGAGTACTCACCCTCTCAGCCGCCCTCGTTTGCTCCATGGTTCAGCTCGCTTGCAGCGGCGGGTCGACAGGTGACTCCAGTACGAATCCGACCGACCCGAGGGCCAACGACGCGCCGTCGCAGGACCTCGCAAGCGCCACCGCGAATGTCGGCGCGACGCCGAGCGCAGGCAGCACGTCGTCGCCTTCCGTACCGGGTGTCACCGAGGTGCCCTACAACGGCAGCGGGTCGGGCGGCGGCGGCAGCAGCACTGGCGGCAGCAGCGGCAGCAGCAGCAGCGGCAGCAGCGGCGGCAGCGGCGGTACGGTCGATCCGAATGCCGGCGCCGGCGCCAAGCCCACCACCGCGTGCACCCTCTCGAAGGACGGCTCCGGCTTCTTCACGCGCAGCTCGAGCCAGGGGTCGTACGTCGCATACGTCCCTTCGAGCTACGACGGCACGAAGCCGATGCGCATGATCGTCGGCCTCCACGGCTGCGGCGACAGCGCGGCCAACTTCGCGCAGTGGGGCGTGAGCCCCTACGACACGCGCTCTTCGCAGGACTGGATCGGCATCTCGATCGGCGGCGCGGACGGCAGGTGCTGGAACGGCTCCGACGACGCGAACGTGCTCGCCGCCGTCGACGACATCTCGCAGTGCTTCTGGGTCCACCAGAAGAAGGTGGTCATCGCGGGTTTCTCGTCGGGCGGCGAGCTCTCGTACCGCCTCGGCCTCGGACAGGCCTCGCGCTTCGCGGGCATCCTCATCGAGGACTCCGGCCTCTACGCCGCGAACGGCAACCCGGACGCGCTGCTCACCGCCGCATCCTGGAAAATCAACATCGCGCACCGCGCGCACACCTCCGATACCGTCTTCCCGCTCGGGACCGTTCAGGCCGACTGGGCGAAGACGCAGGCCGCCGGCTTTCCGCTCACGACCAGCGTGGTGGCCGGCGCGCACGACGGGACGTCGACCGATTGGTGGAGCTGGCTGATTCCTCAGTCCGCCACCTGGATCGCGCCCTGACAGCGTAAAGCCGCGAGATCAGGCGCTCGTCTGCGCGCTCGATCACGGCGGCCTCGTGCAACCGCGGGTGCGGCAGCCGCGTAGGGAAGCGTGGCTAGACGTGCTCCGTACAAGAGCCGGTGCTAATCACGACTTCGCGCATGCGAATCCGCCTCCTCTCCTCCCTACTCGTCGGCCTCGTTGCGACCTTGGCCGCCGCCGGCTGTTCGTCCTCGGACTCCGATCCGCCCGCCGGTCGCGTCCCGTCCGCCACCATCGCCGAGAGCCCGCAGCCCGCGCCCACCGACACCTCGCCGCCGTCACGTGGCTTCGCGCCGCCCGCCGGGTCTGCCGATGATCCGGGGCCCGCGCCCGCGGGATGTGGCTCGATCAAGAAGGATCAGGACGGCTTCTTCACGCGCACCACCGCGAAGAGCGATTACGTCGGCTTCGTTCCCAAGAGCTACGCCGGCAAACCGACGACACTCGTGGTCGGCATGCACGGCTGCGGCGACAACGCGCAGAACTTCGCGACCTGGGGCGTCAACCCCTACAAGTCACGCGGCACGCAGGGCTGGATCGGCATCTCGATCGGCGGTCGCGACGGGAGCTGCTGGGACACGAGCAACGACGCCGACAAGGTCCTCGCGGCGATCGCGGATGTCTCCACCTGTTTCTACGTGCACAAGCAGAAGGTGGTCCTCGCCGGGTACTCGTCGGGCGGCATCCTCGCGTACGAGCTCGGTCTGAGCAAGGCGCCGAGCTTCGCCGGTATCATCATCGAGAACTCCGGTCTTGGCAGCACGCCGCCGAGCGCCGCGAAGTGGAAGATCAACGTCGCGCACATCGCTCACAAGGACGATCAGTCGTTCCCCCTCGCCGGTGTGCACGACGACTGGATGATGCTCGAGGCCGCCGGCATCCCGCTGCAGAAGAGCGAGGTCGAAGGTACGCACGACGGCACGTCCGACGACTGGGCGGACTTTCTACTCCCGAAGATCGGTACGTGGAAGGCGCCCTGAAGGGGGGCTGACTGCTTCCTCGGTCAGCGCGGGTTTTCCCCTTTGCCAGTTCGCGGCGTTCCCTTACACTCACCGCCGCCATGAAGAGGATGATCGGGGTTGTGCTCGCAGTGACGCTCGGATCGGCTGCTGCGATCAGCGGTGGTGCGACGACGCTTGGTTGCAGCCGCAACAACATCGAGGCCGTCAATCTCGCCAACGAGGGTGACAAGGCCAAGGGGACGGACATCGACACCGCCATCTCGAAGTACGAGCAGGCGACGAACCTCGATCCGACGAACCACCGCATCCTCTGGAAGCTGGCGCTGGCGTACACGAAGAAGGAGGCCTGGGATAAGGTCGCCACCACGTGCGCGAAGGCGGAGAAGCTCCAGCCGAAGAACGCGCTCTACTACTTCCAGCACGGCCTCGCGATGGCCCGTCAGGCAGTCAAGGGACCGACGAGCTGGGCCGATGCGAAGCCGCCGCTCGAGGAGGCCATCAAGCTCGACCCGAACGTCGGCGACGGCGACCATTACGGCGCGGCGCACTTCGAGCTCGCCGAGGTCCTCCTCCACATGGATGACGAGAAGGGCGCGCTCGACGAGTACACGAAGGCGATCCAGAGCAAGCCGGACACGATGGCCTTCTACGGGCCGCTCGCCGAGCTCTATCTCCGGCTCAACCTGGTGACGGAGGCCGAGACGGTCCTCACCACGGGCCTCTCGTTCGCGAAGGAAGGCGACAAGTCGCTCTTCGCGGTGCACAGCCTCCTCGGCGACATCTACGACCGCAAGAACGACACTGCGAAGGCAGTCAGCGAGTACGAGCTCGCGAAGAAGTCGTGCGGTCAGTGCAACGAGGCCGGCCAGCAGATCGCCTTCTTCAACCTCGGCGCCGCGTACGCGAGCCTCAAGCCGCCGCGCAAGAGCGAGGCGATGGCGCAGCTCGCGTCGTTCCAGAAGATGATCTGCAAGGGCGCCGCCGCGGCGCGCTACGCCGACCAGTGCACCCAAGCGCAGCAGCTCGCGTCCAAGCTCGGCGGCACGCTCCAGTAGCGTGCCGGTCGACGCGCACGCGATCGATTTGACAGCACGATCAGCGAGCGGACGACCACGTCCGCCCACACGGGTCAAGTCCTGCCATCACGTCAATCGACGGCGATTACGGGCTTCATCCATTTGCGAGAGAACGAGCCAACGGGACGCGCGCTCTGATAGCGTAGACCCCGCCGCTCGGCAGATTTTCGGTTCGCGATAACCGAGGGAATCCATGGACCTGCAGGATCGACTGAAGCAGCTCGAAAACGTTCGCGACTGGCAAGGGCTAGTCGAGGAGCTCGAAAAGGGAATCCAATCCCAAAGCGCGAACGAAGCGAAGGCGAGCTTCCATCTGCGCCTCGGTCAGGTTCTCGAGCAGAAATTCCTCGCGGGTGTGAAAGCGCTGAAGCACTTTCAAGACGCGTACAAGCTGAATCCAGCGCTGGGAGAGAGCCTCGAAGCGGCTCGCTCGGTGTACTGGGCGCTCGGCAAGTTGAACATGGTGCAGAAGCTCCTCGAGCTCGAGCTCCGCACGCACAAGGATGGCCCACAGGCGACGGCGCTGCTCATCGAGCTCGGCGACGTGCTCTGCGACCTCGGCGACTACGACAAGGCGACGAGCACGTACGCGCGTGCGCTCGCGACGAGCAACGGCACGAGCACCGAAGCGCGCGCCAACCTCGAGGACGTGCAGGCCGAGAGCGGCTCGTGGCAGACGCACGTCTCGCAGCTCACCAAAGTTGCGGAGGACGAGGCCGAGCACGCAGCGAAGAGCCGCCTCTTGCTGCGCGCCGCGCGCATCACGCGGCGCTTCGCGCCCGATGACGTCCTCGACATCCTGGAGAAGGCGTACGCCGCAGATCCGTTCTCGAAGCAGGCCGCCGCGCTCTTCGAGGGCTCGATGGGCGAGGCCGGAAAGCTCGAGCAGCTCGAGCAGGTCCAGTCGAAGGTCCTCGAGAACGAGCAAGACAAGAAGCGCCGCGCGAAGATGGCTCACGTCTTCGGCACGCGCTGGGTGTCGCGTCACCAGAACGTCGACACGGGCGCGAAGTTCCTCGAGCAATCGATCAAGCTCGATCCCGAGAACGAAGGTGCGTTCCACTACCTGCGCGATGCCTACGGCCGCAAGGGTGGCGACTGGGATCGCGTGCTCACGCTGGCTGAAGAGGCCGTCACGCATGCCGGTGAGAACGGGAACGCGACGTTCCTCCTCGCGCAGGCCGGCACCATCGCGTGGCGCCAGCTCGGAAACCTGATCCGCGCGCGCACCGTCTTCGAGCGCCTCAGCCACATCGAGCCGCAGCACCCGATGCTCCTCGCCTTCGAGGCGCAGATCGGTGAGCAGCTCTCGAACATGCCGCCGGCGATGACGCTCCCGCCGCTCGGCACCATGCCGCCGGCCGGTGGTGTCGTTCGAG
>JAYTOQ010000252.1:0-1500 GCA_043747665.1 Polyangiaceae bacterium
GTGCCTTCAGCCATTTGATTCATCCTTGAGAGCAGAAAAAAGCGGTCGTTCGAGCGAAACCGAAGTGTTCAGACGAAAGTAGCCGCACGTAGACCCACATTAGGACCGCGGAGGAGCCCGCTGTCAACCAATCCTCGTGGGGCCCCCTTTTTACCGAGCTGGGCCTTCGCAAGTGTGCCGCGCCGTGCGAAGGAGGTCACGCAACGAGGCGCGACAGTGCGAGCACCTCGGCCCGCGTCTCGGCCTCGATTTCCTCGAGGGTGTTACGGAACCGCGCGGGCGCGGCATAAGCCGCGGCTGGCTGCCAGCACGGCGGCGAGGTCCGCCACCAAAAAGCCGAGCAGCAGCAGGCCGGGCGTATAATGAATGGCCCCTTTCAAGATGACGACCGGTGGGCCGCTGCCGCTGCCCACGCCGTAGGCATGCAGCACGTCGACCCACGTGAGCACGCCAGGTCGTTCCCCTCCATGACCCGGCCATCATCGCCGGCGCGGGCGCCGACCACGATTCTGACCCGGAATCCTGGTCGGTCATTTAGCGTGTCGCGCGTGACAGCCAGACGCGAGCACGACGCATCGATGTCGCAGGTGCTGAGGCCGATGCGGTTCGGCGGCGAGCGAGAGCAGGTGCTCGCGTTCGAGCCGCGCGCCGGCGACGATCGTGACGCGATCGTGCGCGACGCCGAAGAGGCATCGGCGCGCGCGCAGGCCGCGGGCGCCGTCCTCGGCTACGGCTTCGTCCCCGCGCGCCATGCAGAGAGTGTCTTCGATGCGCTCGGCTGGGAGTCACTCGGACCGGCGCCGCTGCTCGTGCGTCCGCTGCGCCTCTCGTCGGCCGCCGAGGCCTTCAAGCTTCCTGCGGCAGCGCGCTCGCTCTTCGCCGCATTGCCGCTGGTGGCGCCGTTCGGTCGTGCGCGTCGCTCGGGCTTCCGCGAGATCGCCGTCAAGGATCCGCGCATCGATCGCCTCTGGGACCGCTTCTCGATCGACGTGGGGGTCGCCTTCGAGCGCAACGCGCGCACCTTCGAGAAGCGCATCTTCGACGGCATCGAAGGCTCCGGCCGTCGCGTCTTCATCTTCGAGGACGGAGATCGCTACGCCATTCGCGCCATGTGCATCTTCGCGGTGAAGGACGACGAGCGCGGTCGTCATGGCACCATCGTCGAGCTGCTGCACGACCGCAGCGTCACCGGCCTCCGCGCGGCTTCGCACCTCCTCGGCCTCGCGCTCCGCGAGATGCTCGACGCCGGCGCGGATGCGGCGCTCGCGTGGTCGCTCGCGAGCTCGGGCAGCTATCCCATCTACGCGCGCCACGCGTTCTTCTCTCCGCCGGAGGCGTTCCGCAGCGACGACCTGCGTCTCGGCGTTCGCGCGTTCGATGCCGAACTCGATGCGCTCGTCACGCAGCGAGACCGCTGGTACCTCAGCTACCTCGACCGCGTTTGACCCTAATTTTTGTCCTTCATTTGCGCCAGACCGTCGCGAGCCAGGGCTGCTCGGC
>JAYTOQ010000253.1:0-2509 GCA_043747665.1 Polyangiaceae bacterium
CGAGGGCCCTTGAGCTGCTGCGCTCGGGAGTTCCACGTCGTGACGCGGCCGGCCGGGTCGAGCATGTAGATGGCGTAATCGCCGACGCCCTCGACGAGCTGGCGGAACCGCTCCTCCGAGCGGCGCAGCTCCTCCTCGGCGGCTCGTCGTGGGCTGAGGTCGCGCGTCACCTTCGCGAAGCCGCGCAGCTCTCCCGAAGCGTCGCGGAGCGCGGTGATGACGGCGTTCGCCCAGAAGCGCGAGCCGTCCTTGCGGACGCGCCAGCCTTCGTCCTCGAGGCGACCTTGCGCCGTCGCGACCTCGAGCTCCCGTGCGGGCTTGCCCGCCTCCACGTCCTCGGCGGGGTAGAACGTGGAGAAATGCTTTCCGACGATCTCGTGCGCCGCGTAGCCCTTGATGCGCTCGGCCCCGCGGTTCCACGATGCGATGTGGCCTGCCGCATCGAGCAAGAAGACTCCGTAGTCGACGATGCTCTCGACGAGGAGCCGGTAGTCTTCGAGGGAAGGCAGCGGGAGCTGCTGCTGAGGAGGAGAGCAGTCCGATGGCGCGGTCATCGCTCGCCCGCAGGCGACCGCAGTGCTGTCGCCATGCGCGCGAGGCTGGCGACCACCGCCACCAGCTCGGCCGGATCGATCGGCTTCGGCACGTGCATGGAAAAGCCCGCCATGAGCGAGCGCCGGCGATCCTCGGCGCTCACATAGCCGGTGAGGCAGGCGGCCGGCATCATGCCGCCCTTGCCGCGCGGCAGCGCTCGTATCCGCGTGATGAGCGCGTAGCCGTCCTCGTCGGGCATGCCGATGTCGGAGAGGAGCACGTCCGGGGCGTCACGCTCTACGTACTCCATGGCCTCCGCCGCCGAGGCAGCCGTGGCGACGAACATGCCACAAGATTCGAGCACGGCAGCGACGATGTCCCGGCAGTCTGCGTCGTCGTCGACTGCCAGCACGCGGATCCCTCGCAGCTCGGCCGGTAAATCGAAGGCCATCTCGACCGCGGGAGTGCGCGCGCGCGGCAGCGGCGAGGCGCCCGACGCTTCTCGATGAACGGCGGCGATGGGAAGGCGGACGGTGAAGGTCGCGCCCTTGCCGACGCCCTCGCTGTCGACCGAGATCGTGCCGCCGTGCATCTCCACGAGGTTCTTCGCGATGGCGAGCCCGAGCCCGAGCCCACCATGCGCCCTCGTCGTGGAGGCGTCCGCCTGCTTGAAGCGGTCGAAGACGAAGGGGAGGAAGCTCGGCTCGATTCCCTGCCCGTCGTCGTCGACGATGAGCACGAGGTGCGACGGCTCGCGAAGGAGCGTGACGCGGATGCGTCCGCCGCGCGGCGTGAACTTCGTCGCGTTGGTGATGAGGTTCCAGACCACTTGCTGCAAGCGCGCGGGGTCACCGGACAGGACGCCGTTCGTATCGAGCACCACTTCCAGGCGGAGACCCTTTGCTTCGACCGCCGGCCGTGCCGAGTCGAGCGCCGCCTCTACGATGCGTGCGAAGCGAACGCTCTCGATGCTCAGCGGAAGCTTGCCCGAGACGACGCGCGCGACGTCGAGGAGGTCCTCGATGAGCTGTGCCTGGTTCACGGCGTTCCGCTCGATCGTCTCGAGGGCGCGCTCGTGCCGGTCGGGCGGCAGCGAACCGGCGCGAAGCAGGCGCGTCCAGCCGAGCATCGCGTTGAGCGGGTTGCGTAGCTCGTGGCTGACGATGGCGAGGAACTCGTCCTTGGCGCGGTTGCTACGCTCGGCCTCTTCGCGCGCCGCCTTTTCGCTAGCAAGCAAGCGAACGCGCGCGTCGATGTTGGTGTTGGTCCCGAACCACCGGACGATCTTGCCGTCGGCATCGAGGAGCGGCCGCACGCGCGTCAAGAACCAGCGAAAGATGCCGTCGGCTCCTCGGAGGGGAAATTCCATTTCGAACGGCTCACTGCGAGCTATCGCTCCCGTCCACCCTTCCATGATGCTTGCGATCATCGAGGGGTCATGGACAGCCTTCCAGCCCCAACCCTACATCTCCTCGGCTGTCGTGCCGGTGTAGTCGAACCACCGCTGGTTGTAGAATTCGATGTATCCGTCGGGACGTGCCGTCCAGGCCAGCTCGGGGACTTTGTCGACGACGGACTTGAAGAGTCGCTGCGCTTCCTCGATCTCGCGGCGCGCGAGGACTTCGGCGGTGACCTCGAAGCCCGCGACGAGGACGCCCTCGACGACGCCATCCGCGCTCCGAAGCGGCGAATAGACGAAGTTGAAGTAGATGTCCGTCAGCGCGCCGCCCGGGCCGCGCGGCATGCGCGCAAGCGCCGCCTTGCCCTCGTGGGCGACGCCGGCGCGAAGCACCTGTTCGAGGTACTCGACGAAGGGCTGGCCGACGAGCTCGGGAAAGCCGTCGAGCAGTCGATGTCCGACGAGCGCGGGAGTCTTGCCCCACACCGCGAGGGCGGCGGGATTGGCGAGCTCGACGACGAAGTCGCTCCCGCGCAGCACCGCGACCGGGAACGGCGCCTGGGTGAAGTGCGCGTA
>JAYTOQ010000254.1:0-2634 GCA_043747665.1 Polyangiaceae bacterium
TCGCTCGTGGCGTTCTTGCCCGCGAACAGGATGCCGATGCGCGTGGTGATCGAGACGCGGTCGTAGCCGACGATGCTGCCACCGAGGTACGGGCCGTAGTACGTCGACGCGTCGACGTTCCATGCGATGCCGATCGCGGTGTCGCGGCCGGTCCAGCGACCGAGGTACTTCTTCGTCCCGATCTTCCCGACGAGGTTCGAGAGATGGATCACCGGCACGCCGAAGCCGATGCGCGCCTCGAGGAGCTTGTCGGCGATGCCGACGACGTGACCGTCGCACGAGAGCATCGGACCGCCGGAGTTGCCCGGCGAGAGCACGGCGTCGGTCTGGATCAGCGCGTCGGTCTTGGCGCTGACGATGCCCTGCGACACGCTGAAGTTGAGTAGGCCTTCGAGCTCGCGCGAGAAGCGCGGGAGATCACCATACGGGTTGCCGATGGCGAGAATGGGCGCGCCGATGGAGATGTTCCAGCGCGGCACGAGCGGCGCCGCGTCGGCGGGCTCTTCGAGCTCGAGGATGGCGAGATCGTGCTCCTCGTCCCACGCCACCACGACGGCGCTCGTCTGCTTGCCGCCGGGAAACTCGACGCGCACGTCGCGCCCGAGATCGACGACGTGAAGCGCGGTCGCCACGTGCTTGTTCGAGAAGAAGACGAAGCCCGTGCCGAGGCCGCCGTCCGGCCTCGTGATGCGCACCACGCTCGGCTTCGTCGCCTTGTAGACGTGCTCGATGAAGGCTTGCTCGCAGCGCGGTCCGTCGTCGTCGACCCCGCCGGGGCTCTTCGGGGTCGCGGGGATCGGCGGGAGACGCTTGCCGGGAGGAACGATCGGCACGGGCTCGGGCTCGAGCTGCGCGCTCGCGGTGTGCGGCGCGAGTGCGGCGAACGCGAAGGCCAACGCGAAGGAGAATGCGCCGGCCGCGAGGACGCGTGCCGCGCACTTGCTCACACGCCGCGTTCCTTCATGTACGCGAGGTAGTTGTTCGCCTGAACGACGAGCGGGCTGCGTGGGTAGTCGTGGAGGAGCACGCTGAACGACTCGCGCGCGTCGCCGAACTTGTGCATCTTGAGGTAAACCTCACCGAGGAGGAGCAGTGCCTCGGCCTCGAGGCCGGAGTCGACGCTCTCGCCCGGCTGCGCCTCGCGGAGGTTGGGGCCGCCGGCGAAGGTGCGCATCGCGTATTGCACGCGGAGGACCGCCGCCTCGAAGTTGTCGAGGCGCAGATAGAACCGCGCGACGTAGAGCTCGTGGCGCATCAAGCGCGCCGTGACGTCGGCCAGGAGCTCGCGGATCTTCTGCGACTCCTTCGCGTTCGGGTAGTCGTGGACGTAGCTCTTCAGCTCCTTGAAGGCGTCGAGGATGACCGCCTGGTCGCGCTCGTCGGCGGTGGGGAGCAGGAACGACTCGGAGATCTGCGAGTACTGCGCCTCGGCGATGCGCGAGCGCGCGTAGGAGACCTCGTCGACATCGGACCGGTGATCGTGGACGAACTGGCGATAGCCGCGGATGGCCTCGGCGAACTTCTCCTGCTCGAAGTCGGCGTCGGCGATGCGGAGCTCGGCGAGGCGCGCGTACTTCGCGTAGCTGTACTTGCGCTTCACCTCGCGCATGAGGGCTTGCGACTCGATCCAGTTGTGCGCGTTGAACTCGACCAGGGCCTCGTCGTAGGCCTTCTTGGCGTCCGCGGTGTAGCTGAGGGCGGTGCGTGCCTCGGGCTTGTCGCAGGCGACGAGAGCGGAGAGCGCCGTGCAGGCCAGGAAGCCGACGAGCGTCATCCGGGCTCGGCATGTCACGAAGCGCGTCATCGGCCCTCCGTTTACACCATTCAGCGGTCGGCGCGCCAGCGCACGATGCGGAAGGCCGGGGGCTCGCCGTCGGACTTCGCCTGGCGGAACACCGTCCGGACGATGAGCCGGATCTTCTCGGCGAGGTCGGATGGCGGCATGACGCCGCTCTCCAGCGCAGGCTCGCTGGCGGCGGCGAGCACGACGTCGACGTCGCCGATCTCCGAGACCGTCACGCGGACCGGGAAAATCGCGCCCGGCAGCGCCGCGGTCCCGGCGTAGGTCCACGGGGGACCATCGGTGCGCGGTCGTTCGATCGCGATCCGCACGCCGCTCTGGGGACGCTCTCCGACGATGGACACGACCGCCACGTAGCACGAGTGAGGTAGGCTCGCGCGATCATGGCGCATCGCGAGCCCTCGTTCGTCCCGGTCTTCTTGCTTGCCGCGTGCGTCGCCCTCGCGGCCTGCGGAGGCGCGGTGGCGCCGGCCGCGCCGGGCACCGTGGTCGTCGGTCCATCCGCGCCCGCTGCGTCATCCGCGAGCGGACAGACGCCGAGCGGTCCGCGACGCAGCGCGAGCGCGGCGCTGAAGAAGGCGTGGCCCTTCGAGAACCCGAAGGTGGTCGTCTACGCCGACGTCGAAGGGCTCGTGCGAACGGCGGTGATGACCGAGGTGATGAAGAGCGTGATCGGCCTCGCGGGTCTCTGGGCGACGGCGCCGCAGGTGAAGTGCCTCGACGACGCGATCGCGAACGTGAAGGAGGTGGCGGTTGGCTTCGACGACGACGCATCGCTCGTCGCCCTGCGCATGGATCCGGCGGCATCGGGGTGGGTCGGCGCTTGCCTGAAG
>JAYTOQ010000255.1:0-1642 GCA_043747665.1 Polyangiaceae bacterium
GGAGCGGCGCGCCCGGCGCCGCGAGCGTGTTCGCCGATCCCGCCGATCATCTCGTCGCAGGCCTCGACGCGACGCTGCCCGATGGCAAGCGCCTCGAGGTTCGCCCCGGGCCGCGCCGCGCGGTGGGTCCCGACCTCACGGCGCTCGTCGTCGGTACGCATCGCAGGCTCGGGTCGATCGAGCACGCCTGGCTGCGCATCCATCGCCGCGATGCCCGGCGGCCAGCGATGCCGCTCCCGGCAGGCGTCGACCTCGATCCGCCGGTGAGCGCGGCCGAGGCTCGACTGCTCGATGCCATCGCGAAGGAGCTGGGCGGCGTCTGACCGCTCCCCGTTCCTTCCTCCTCACGTTCGGCGCAGGCGATAGCTGGCGGCGAGCGAGGCGAGAAGGAGCGCGAAGCCCAGGCCCACGGCCGCAGCCCCCCACTCGAGGAGCGACCGCGGCGCCGGGACGAGATGTGCCTGAACGACCGCGTGCATCGCGACGCCCGCGAGCGGAACGAGCGCGACACGCGCGCGTGCTCTCCACGCAAACAGGAGCACCACCGCTGCCGCCGCGAGATCGAGCACGAGAACGTGCGCCGGCCAGTCGCCGCCGCTCCACGCCAGCGTCCACACGCCTAGGTACGTCGCGAACAGCGCTCCGGTGAGAAGACGCATGCGCTCGGCACGTTCGACGATGACGAGCGCCGGAGGCGGCTCGTCGCTCCGCAAGCGCATAGAAACCGCCGCCGCGATGCGCGACGCGTGCGCCTCGGGATCGAAGGCGCCGGGCGCGCGATAGGGCCCTGCTTCGTCACGATGTGAAGCGCGGCTCGACGTTGCCGCCGTCGTCGACGCGGCCCTCACGCCCGGCGCGAGCGCGCGCACGACCAGCGCCGCCGCGGCCATCAGCGTCGTCATTGCGAACGCGCCCGGCATGGCGACGGCCACACACAGCAGCGTCGCGGCGACGAGGAACCACGCCTGCGCTTCGATGCGCACGCTCCGAACGGCGAGCAGCGGCACGATGGGCACGAGCGCCGCGAGGACGATCGGATGCTGCGTCGACCAGAACATCACGTGCCCGACGAAGAGCAGCGCGCCGAGCGCCCACGACGCGCGCACCGCGCGCCGCAACACCGTCGTGCCCCAAGCATCGAGCGCCACGGCGCTGCTCACCCCCGCCCTCGCGATCCCGTGCAGCGTGAACGACCCGAACAGCCACGCCGCCACCAGCGCGGTCGCGCGGCTCGCTTCGAGGTCGTGGAGATAGCGAGGAAGCAGCGCGAGACCGAGCGCCGCGAACGTCGCCGTCGCGTACGTGGCCTTCGATACGCGCAGCTTCATCGCCCACGCCAGCGCGCAGAGCTTGCCGACGAAGAGCGCGAGCCACGCCAGCGTCGCCGCAGTTCCCACCGTCCCGAGATACGGCGACGCCTCGGTCTGGAGCGTTAGGTCACACTGGTAGAGGATCGTGAGCAGCGCCAGCATCACGGCGGGCCGTCGCTGGCCGATGCGCGTGAGAAGCGCCGCGCCGCCGATCAACGTCACCGCGTAGATTTCCGCGATCGCCGCGACTCCGATCTCTCCGTACAGGCTCCCCTCCCGTGCGAGCCCGCGCGAGGTGAGGATCATCCCGCCGAGGACCAGCGTCGCGCTCA
>JAYTOQ010000256.1:0-8068 GCA_043747665.1 Polyangiaceae bacterium
CTGAGGGGCGCGTCCGGAACGCAGACGCATTTCTGCACTTCTACTTCGCGCGCCAGGGCGACGGCGCCGCCGCCACCGACCGCATCTTCGTGCATCTCCCGCGGGAGGTACGCGGTCCGATCCTGGCCGAGTGGCGTATCCGCGGGCTCAAGGCAGCGCTGCGCGACGACGACGAGCGCGTGATGGCGGTCGTGCTCGATGCTCTCGAAGCAGGCGACCTCGATGCGACGATGTTCGAGAACGGCATCGTCCCGGAGACGCTCATCGACTACGCCCCGCTCGACGCGTGGTGGGGCTTCTGGCGCGGCGCCGCGCTGCCGAACGCCGCGGTACAGAAGGCGCTCGCGACTGCGCGCTCGATGCATCTCATCGACGACAAGTGGTTCCTCGAGAACGTCGAGGGACGCGGCGGCAAGACCAAGGGCACCGACGCGGTCGCCGACACGCTCACGAAGGACGACGTGATCGGATGGATCCGCGGGATTCATGCGTCCGGCGATGCCTCACCGGCCGGCGTCATCGCCGCGCGCGGCTGGGAGAACGTCCTCGCGAAGACGTCGCCCGAGGCACTGCTGGCGGCGCTCGATGCGTTCGCGCGGAAGGTGCTCCTCGTGACGCCGCCGCAGTCGACGAAGCCGAAGCCGCTGTCGAGCCCGCCGCTGGACGGCTTCGAGGGCATGCCGCAGGTGGATCTCAGCGCGATCGATCCCGATGCTGCGCCGCTCGGCGGCTGGGGTGACGACCCGCCGCCGCAGTCGCTGCCGGGCGAGCTGGTGGGCGACGCGGAGATCGAGGCCATGACCACGCCGCACCGTCCGCCACCGCTACCGCGGTAACGGCTCTTCATCACGGGAGGGCGCGCCCGCTCAGTGGAGCGTGTGCCAGTTGCCTTCGTGCTCGACCTTCGCCGCAGGACGGCCGCGCATGCTGAGGCGAACCAGGTCGCCATCCGAGACGTTCGCGGCCTCGGCGGCCTCGCGCTGGCGCTGCGCGAGGAGCGCGTCCTCGATGGCCTCTTCCTCAGCCCACTTGGCGAGGATGGCCTTCGCGCGACGGCGCTTCTTCACGAAGCCCCAGCCGAGCGCGCCGATGACGCCCACCCACAGGATGCCGCCGCCTGCGAGCACGGGGATGATCGAGTAGCGGCGCTCCACCTCGCTCCGCCACTGGAACTCCAGCTTGCGGAGGTCGCTGCCGTACGCGTCGCCGAGCGCGCGGTCGAAGGATTGCCCGTCACGGACGCGCTGGACCGTCGACGCGAAGCGCAGGTGATCGCTGCGCGTCTGGAGGAACGAGAGGAAGCTGACGCTCTCGGCGTAGGCGACGTTGACGTCGGTGTGATCCGCGGGAAAGCCGCGATCGAGATCAGCGAGCGGCAGCAGCGTTCCGTTGATGGTCGCCGTGGCCATGACGCGCTGGCGGTCGATGCTGTTCTCGGCGGCAAAGCCGACGGCCAGCCCTTCGTTGAACCACGCGGGCACGTGCTGGCCGAGGACCGCGTCCTCGAGCGCGATGTGCGCGAGCTCGTGACGGAACACCTCGTCGAGGTTGGTGGCGTCGGCGCCGCGCGGCGCGAGCATGCTGATGAGGACAAGATGGAGCTTCGGATAGGCGACGCCGCTCGCATAGGAGGGCGGCGGCGCGCCGACGGGGGCGAGCATCCGCATGTCCTCGAAGGTCGGCGTGACGCGGACCTCGATGTGGCCGAGGACCGGCTGCCCCAGCACCTCGCCGAGCTGCGCCTTGACGGCGTCGGCGTCGTGGAGGAGCGACTCGACGCGCTCGGCGGCGACGGTGGGAAACGAGAGCTTCAACCAGCCGAGGTCACGCGTGATGTACGTCGACGGGACGCGCGGAATGGTGACCTCGCTCGGCGAGACCAGCGGGACGTCGCGCGGCGTGGCGATGGGCGCCTCGGCGAGCTTGGGGGCGAGCGCCATCCCCGCCGTCACGCCGATCTGCCGGCTGGGATCCGGCGGCAGCTCGCGGAGCTCCTGCGCGCGGCTCGTTGATGAAGCGAAAAGCATCACCAGCGCGAAGAGCGCAGAAACAAGCGCCCGAGCAGCACGAACGGACACCGGCATCGTGGGGGTTTCGATGCCGGCCGCGCCGCCCAGGAAGCGACGCCCACGCGGTTTCGAGGAGCGCGGTTCTGGGGAGACCGAGGACGTCACCGGGGCACCTTCAGTTGAAGATGGATCGGGTCGGAGCCCGTGTCCCGCGTGGCGAAGTAAAACGCGCCGCCGACGAGCGCAGCGGCGCCGAGCGCCCCCCAGAACCACCCAGATGCGTAGAATGGCGAGGATTTCTCGCCTTCCGGCGTGAGCTTGACGGGGGCGGGCGCCAGCGCCGCGTTGGGCGCCGCAACACCTCGTGATAACGAGGGAAATCGCGCTTCGAGGGAGGTGACGGTCGATTTCCACGCGGCGGGCCCCTCGAGCGCGGGCTCGGGGGCATAGCGCGCCGCGTCGAAGTCTCCGGAATCGGTGAGGAACAACCGTGCAACGACCGTCGTCGCACGCGCGGCATTCCCGGCGTCCGTGCTCGCGCCGCCGTCCTCGACCGCCGCGGGCGGGCCCGCGGGCGCGGGCGCACGCTCCACCTTCACCACGAGGAGAGCCTCCGCGCCGACCTGCTGCGCGAGGCCGGTCATGAGGCGTCGAGCGGCGGCATCCTCGCCGGTGATCCCGGCGCGGACCTCGGCGAGCTCACGCAGCTCGCGTGACGCGTTGGGCGGCGGGGCTGCGCCGGCGAGGACGCGCGCGCGCACCTCGTCGAGCAAGGTCGGGCGAAGGCGGCTGCCGTAGATCGCCCGGGCCAGCGCGAATGCCTCGTCCCGCGCGGGGCCGACGGCGAGGACGGCGATCCCCTGCCCTGCGGGCTTACCCGGCTGCGCAGCTGCGCTCGGCGCGAGCGTCGGCCGCACCGCCGGTGCCGGTTGCGGCTCCTGTGGCGGAGCGATCGAGGACTGCGTGGGCGTGGGCGTCGGCTCCTGCGCGGATGCCGAGCCTGCGGACGCGGCCGCGAGGACGAGCGTCGCCACGACGAGAGAAGCGGCGCGCGCGATCCGAGCCATGGGTTCGGCTCAATGTAGGCCGACGCGCGGTCGCGTCAACGACGGTCAGAAGAAGCCGAGCACCCAAGCCTGCACGGGCGCGCCCTCGGCGAGGACCGCCTGGAGGTCCGGCTCCGCATGCACGCACGCGAAGCCGAGGAGCAGGATGAACGCCGCCATCGGCACGCCGCCCACCGCGAGCGGACGCCATCGCGCCATCGCCCGCGTCGACGCGATGGCGCCGGACACGACGAGCGCGAGCGTATCGACCATCGCCGCCGCCGTGTGCAGCCCCGACGCGCGCGACGTGCGGAGGCCGATGAGCGCGATCACCAGGAACGCGGCGCCTGCCACCACCATCAGCGCCACGCGATGACCCGCCGACGGCATCTTGAGCAGCATGCGAACGCCGCGCACCGCGAGCATCGCGATGACGAGGCCCGACAGCAGCGCGAGGATCGCGAAGGTGACGCCGGCGAGGCCGTGGTGGTGCGTCTTCGCGCGCAGCACCGCACCGAACACCGAGAGCACGCCGAGCTCGAGGACCGCCCACCACAGGGCCGCGGCGGCGAAGAGCGGAGCGCGCGGGCCGGCGAGGATGTAAAGGCCGGTCCTCCCGCGACGCAGCACCGCGACGAGAAGGATCGCGAGCGGCGTGAGAAGCGCGGCGAGGGCCAGCCACTGCTCGATGGCGCGGATGATCGATCCGCCGTCGCCGATGCGGAGCTCCGCAGGCAACGACGACGCGGCTGCCGCGAGGACGCCGCCGCCCACCACCGTGCCGAGGCGCGTCACGAAGGTCGACGCCTCGGCGTCGTCTTCCAGCGACCCGTGACGCCCGTCCGGATGCGGATCGAGTCGCGGATCGTGTCCCGACGTAGGGTTCGGTTCGCGCTGCATGAGAGCCGGGGAAGCCGGGACTCTAGCGCTTCACGAGCGCGGAGAGCACGTGGAAATAGGGCAAGGCGCGATCGTCAGAAAGCGTCGACGGGCGCGACCGGCGGCATGGCGAAGACCGCATCGGCGCGCGCGAGCGTTCGCGCGTCTGCGTCGGCGAGCCCCAGCCGCGCCGCATCGGAGGGCTTCAGACCGCCGTAGAGCAGGCTCGAGAGCGCGGCGCGCGTCGTCCGCAACGCCGAAGCGGCGCCTCGCGTTGCGGCCGAAACCTCCGCGTGCCCGCGCGTCACGCGTACCGAGACCGCGATCTCCTCCCCGGCACCGTTGGTCTCCCCGGCGGCCGCATGCACGACGATGTCGAGCGTGCCGTCCGTCGCGTAGCCGCGTGCTTCGATGGCCCGCGGCACGTCCTCGATCCGCACCATCGGGCCGCCGACGATCGTGCCGAGGTCGTGCTCGACGCTGTTCGTACCGTGGCGTCTGCCGTCGGAGTCGACGAGCGCGTGCTCGAGCGGATCGTGGTCGTCGACCTCGAGCTCGATCGCGACGACCTGGTCCCGGAGCGCAGCCAGCGAGCCGAGGAGCGCGAGGCGCGTGACGTCGTCGTCCGCGGCGAGCTCGTCGACGACCACCTTCGTGGCGGCATGCGCCTCGCTCTGCACGAGCTCGAATGCGACGTAGCCGGCGACGCTCCCGCCGCCCTCGCTGGCCGCGCGATGCGCGACGAAGATTTGCCTGCGCTCGCGCGCCAGCCGGCGATCCCACAGCACCTCGCTGCGCGCGAGCCAGCCGCTCGCGCGGGCCGCGTTCCTCGCGTACGCGTTCTGGATGCCCTCCCTGTCGCCGCCGCGCGCGCGACGGATGCGACCGCGGGCGAGGGCCCGCCACGATGCCGGGATCGAGGACGGATCGATTACGAGCCGGCGCCGCGAGCTGGTTGTGCCGTAGCCGAGCCGCGCGTAGAAGCCCTGCCGGAACGCGTAGAGCATCGTGAGCGCGTCGCCGCGGACATCGGCGGCGACATGGAGGTGATGCAGGAGCGCCTTTCCGATGCCGCGACCCCGCACCTCGGGCGCGACGCCGAGCGACGCGATGGCGCCGATGCGGACGGCTCGGCCGCCGAACCAGGCCTCCAGCGGGAAGAGATACGCCTGCGCGACGATCTCGCCCGCGCGCTCGGCCACGACGAGATCCTCGAGCGTCCCGAATGGATTCGCCGTAAAATTACGGCTTCGTTCGTCGACGGTGCGCTCGTCCGGGAACGACGGCAGATGAATCTCGAGGACGCGTTCGAGGTCGTCTCGGGTAGCGGTCCGGAAGCGCAGGTCGTCCGAGGCGTCCGACGTCATTGCCACAAACTAGGCCGTCTGATCCCGAGGATGCTAGGCCCGAGAGCGATGGCATCCGAAGCTTCGCGCGGCCTTCCGACTTCCTCCTCTACCACCTCCGCAACTGCGACGAAGGCAAAGGGCTCGGGCTCGGGCTCGGGGCTGCGCCTCGGCGGGGCCCGGGCCGACTTCGTCGCCGGCCTCGGCCGCAAGGTGCAGGACCTCCGCGCCAGCAGCGCCAAGGTCCGCGAGGCTCCGGAGGACCTTGCCCGCCGCGAGGAGCTGCGCCGCAAGATGCACGCGCTCTCCTCCGCCGCGAAGCTCATGAAGTTCGACGCGATGGATCGCGCCATCGCCGAGGCGCTGGGCACCATCGATCGCACCGCCATCGACGTGGCCCTCGAGCTCGTCGATCTCGACGCGATCGATCAGGTCCTCGAAGACCTCCCCGCGCTCGCCTGGGGCGACGGCGATGCGCAAGTGTCTCGCATCGAGCCCGTCGCGAAGCCCGCCGAGCCGACGTACTCGGCGCTGGTGGTCGGCTCCGCGCACATCGCGGAGGCTCTCCTCGACGGCCCGGCGCGGGCCAGCGACTCCGCGGACGGCTCGACGCAGCATGTGACCTTCGCCTGCGAGAGCACGCCCGACGCGCAGGCGGCCTTCGACCTCGCGCGCACCACCGAGCCCGACCTGGTCGTTCTCGATGGCGATCTCGACTACGCGGTCGAGCTCGTCGAGGCGCTGATGGACGACCCGCTCACCGAGGGCGCGCCCATCGTCGTCGTCGGCAGCTTCCTCGAGGCAGGAGAGTCGGCGCGCTACGTCGCGATGGGCGTCGCCAAGACGCTCGCGAAGCCGACCTCGAAGACCACGCTGCGAAATGCATGCGAAAAGGCCCTGGAGGCCCGCGCCGCATCGCTCCCCCGCGTGCCGGTGATCGGCAAGCCGTCGGCGGCCTCCGCTGCCGCGGTCGGGCGGAACGTGCAGGATGCAGCCTTCGGCGATCGCTCCCGCGTTCGCCTGCGAGGCCCTGCGACCGAGGTGAAGCTCGCCGGCCGCCGCGTGCTCGTCGCCGACGACGACCCCGCAGTGGTGTGGTTCCTCGCCGACCTCCTGAAGGCGGCGGGATGCATCGTGCACGAGGCGTTCGACGGCAAGCAGGCCCTCGAGCTCGCCTACAGCACGAGCCCCGACCTCATCATCTGCGACATCATGATGCCGGAGCTCGACGGCTTCGCGCTCTGCCGCACGCTCCGTCGCGACGTCGCTCTGCACGACGTCCCGGTCATCCTGCTCTCGTGGAAGGAAGACCTTCTTCAGCGCGTGCGCGAGCTCGGCGCCGGCGCCGCAGGCTACATCCGCAAGGAGACCGACACGCGCGCCATCGTCGCGCGCGTCCGCGAGGCGCTCCGACCGCGCTCGCGCATCGAGACGCGTCTCCGCGAGGAGGGCGAGGTCCGCGGCCGCATGGACGGCGTCAGCACGCGCACGCTCCTCGAGATCGTCTGCGCGACGCGACCCGAAGCGCGCGTCACCATCCGCGATGCATCGTTCAGCTACGAGCTGGAGATCCGCGACGGCGCTCCCCAGCGCGCGACGCGCACCTCCGGGGACGGGACGTGCCTGGAAGGCTCACGCGTCATCGCCGCCATGCTCGGCGTCGGCGCTGGCCGCTTCACGGTGACGACGTCGACGACCAACATCGAAGCGCAGCTCGACGGCAACCTCGCCGCGCAGCTCGCGAAGCCCATCGCCCGGGCCCGCGCGGCGACGGCGATCCTGACCGGCGCCACCACCGTTCGCGCCGATCACGTGAACCTCGACGAGCAGATGCTCGACGATTACCTGCGCGCGATGCCCGAGCAGGCGAAGAAGCTCGCGCTGCGCATCGCCGGCGGAACGTCGCCGCGGTCGCTCATTCTCGAAGGCAAGTGCTCCGCTTCGCTCGTCGAGGACCTCGTCTGCGACCTCGCTGCGCGCGGGATCGTGACCGCCATCGAGAACGACATGGGCGAGGACATCCTCGGTCCCGAGGTCGCGCGCATCGCGGCGTACACCGACGCGCGCGCCGCCTTCGGCCCGCGCACCTCCACGCCCGAGCCGCTTCCGGCCGGCGCGGACGGGATCGCGAGGATGCCCGTCGCTGGCGCATGCGCGGGCGATAGCGGGCTCGGCCTTTGCGAGAGCCCCGAGCCCGGCGGCGTGAATCGCGCCGAGCGCGCCCACGGCGGCGACGGCGATAGCGATAGCGACGGCGGTGCAGGCGCGTCGCTCGAGGACGCCGTGATGCGGGAGATCGCGTTTCGATCTCCCGAACCTGCGCCGCTCGGCCTTCCGCTCGATCGCGCATTGATGGTCGAGCCGTCCTCGCTTCGCCCGCGCTCGTCTTTGCCCGCAGAGCCGTACGAGTACGAGGGGACGCCGCCGCACGATCAGATCCTCGCCATGGCCGAGGCCACGGTCATCGACGACACCACCTACGCCGAGCGAGAGGCCGCCGAAGTCGAGAGCGCCGAGGCCGAGGCCGCCGAACGCGCGATCCCGATCGACGAGGCGTCCGAAGCCATGCTCGCGAGCGAGAGCCGCGCCATGAAGACTCCGCTCACGGCAGTGACGACGCGCGAGGATGAGCGCGCAGGGCTCCCTTCGAAGACCAAGACCTGGCCGATGATCGCGTTCGTCGCCGCCGGCGGCGTGGTGGCATGGGCGGTCCTGCACTTCTCCTCGGCCGTCACGTCGCCGAAGCAGGTCGAGGCGCCGCCGGCCCCGCCCGCGCAGACCGTCGCGG
>JAYTOQ010000257.1:0-4365 GCA_043747665.1 Polyangiaceae bacterium
GCTTGTAATGCCGGTGCCCGACGTCATCGACCGTGTACGGCGGGTCGCATGACGGCTTGCCGGCGGCCTTCCGCGCCGACGGCACGCCGCCGGAGGGCGGCAGCACCGCGGGCGACCTCGCGGTGAATGCCGGCGTGGTGCTCGTGGCCGTGGCCGTGGCCGTGGCCGTGGCCGTCGTGGCCGTGGCCGTGGCCGCTCCGCCCGCCGTCGGCTCAGCCTCGACGTTCGGCGGCGCGACCGCGCTCGGGACCGACGACGGCGCCCCCGCGCTGCGCGGCACCACGGTCGGCGTCGGCGCGATCATCGGCGTCGTGGGGTGCTCGACGCGCGCCGAACGACGAACGAGCGAATACCCGCCGAGCACGACACCGATGAGGGCCATCGCGCACGAGAGCCCGACGATCACCCACGTCGCGCCGTCGATGGGGCGCCCTCCCGAGGACGCGTTCGCGGCCCCCGGTGTCGTCAGCGCATGCGCGAAGACCGCCGAGCTGCTCGGCACCTCGGTGTACGGCCGATGAGACGGATCGAGGTGCACCGGGATCTGCGCCGACGCCGGGATGGGATCCATCGGTGTGCCCATGCCGAGCGTGGGCGGAGGCGGGTTGGTCTCGATGGCGAGGAGGTCACGCGCGGCGAGCTCCATCGCCGTCACCAGGTTCGCGCGGGCCTCGAGGACGTCCGCCGCAAGGCGCTCGACCCAGGCCGTCACCTCGGACGGCGACGCGAGCCCGACCTTCCGTTCGAGCTCGAGGGCGAGATCGCGCGCCGACGCGATGCGCTTCTTCGGATCGGAGGCGAGCGCGCGCATCACGATGTCGTCGAGCTCGGGCGTGACGTGCCGCGCGTACTGGCTGGGCGGCGTGAGGTTGCCCTGGACGATGCGCGAAATGATGTCGACGTCCTTCGCGGTCCCGTGAAGCCGGCGACCGGCGAGCATCTCCCAGAGCACGACCGCCGCGGCGAACACGTCGGTGCGTCGGTCGACCTGGCCGCGGATCTGCTCCGGCGCCATGTACGCGAGCTTGCCCTTGATCTGGCCCTCGCGCGTGACCTGCGCGCGACCTGCCGCCTTCGCGATACCGAAGTCGAGCACGCGTGCGCTGCCGTCGCTGCCGACGATCACGTTCTGCGGTGACACATCGCGATGGACGACGTCGAGCAGCACGCCGTCGGTGCCCTTCGTCTCGTGCGCTGCGTGGAGGCCGAGCAGCACTCCGCACATGATCGCGGCGACGATGCGCGGCGGGATGGGCTCCTCGGCCTGGCGCGCGCTGCGCATGAGGCGCGAGAGCGACTCGCCGTGGACGTATTCCATGACGAGGAAGAGCCCCTGATCGCCCTGGACGACATCGACCATGGGCACGACGTTCGGATGACGGATGCGCGCGACGATGCGCGCCTCATCCATGAACATCGTGATGAACTCGGGGTCCTTGAGGTAGTGCGCATGCAGTCGCTTGACGGCGACGGTGCGCCCGAAGCCGACAGGGCCGAGCAGTCGTCCGAGATGGACCGTGGCCATCCCGCCGGCGGCGAGCTCATCGAACAGCGCGTACCGCCCAATGACGAGCGGTGCGTTCACTGTTGCAGCTGCGGATGCGGCGGCTGACACGTCAGACAAAGCCTATCAGACCCGCCGCACCACAAAGAGAAACGCGCGCCTGGTCCCACGTGTGGGTCCCAGAGCGCGCGTCTCTTCCCTCGCAGTTTGCCCTCGCAGTTTGCCCTCGCAGTTTGCGAAGGATCAGCCCCGAATCAGGGAGCCTTGGCGATGTCGTTGAGGTCGGCCGCGAAGGCGTAGAGGAACAGAAAGATGTAGACGACGATGCCGCGCGGCGGGTTCTGCACGCCGGCCATCTGCTTCGCCTTTGCGACCTCCTGCGGGACGAGGATCCACGCCCAGTAGATCGAGTAGATCGGGATGAAGATCGGCCACCATGCGAAGCCGTCGTTACGCGTGACGGCCTTCAGCTCGCCGACCATCTTGATGACCGTCACGAGTGCCAAGATCGCGCCCGCGAGATACGCGAGCAGGCCCAGCGCCGAAATCGCGCCGACGTCAGTCGCGCCCGCAATGCCGGTGAAGATCGGGGGGACGACGGCCATCAGGATGACGGGGATCAGGAACGTCATCAGCGGGTTGCGGACCCTGGGACGCGCGAACGCGCCGCCCTGGCCGGGATAGCCGCCTGGCTGTCCCATCGCTTGACCCATCGCGCCCTGCATGGCGCCGAAGGCTCCGCCCATCGCGCCGCCGAAGCCGCCCGCGGGGGCCTGGCCGTAGCCCGGCTGACCGCCCGGCTGCTGACCATAACCAGGCTGACCGCCCGGCTGCTGACCGTAACCAGGCTGACCGCCCGGCTGCTGACCCGGCTGGCCGTAGGCCGGCTGACCGCCCGGCTGCTGACCCGGCTGACCGTACGCGCCGCCCGGGGCGGGGGCCGGCTGACCGTAGCCAGGCTGGCCACCAGGCTGGGCGCCCGGCTGACCGTAACCGGGCTGCGCGGCCGGCGGCTGGCCGTACTGCGGCTGCTGCGCGGGAGGTTGACCGTATTGCGGCTGCTGCGGCTGCCCGTATCCGGGCTGACCGCCGCCGCCAGGTTGGCCGGGCTGCTGAGGCTGACCGTAGCCACCCTGCTGCGGGGGCTGCTGGCCCGGATAACCCGGGGGATAGCCGGGGGGGTAATTGCCACCAGGGGGTTGGTTCATGGCGCATATCCTATCCGCACAATGTGACTGCGATCACGCTTTTGTAGGCGGTTGTTCGCGATCGCTGAAAAACCCCGGAAAAGCGGGGTTAAGCGGGCTATCGCATGCGTTTCGCGTCCCGTTCAGTCGCGCGTGTCGAGGAGATGATTGACACTCCCCTTGGGCGCCGGTCGTCCGGAAGGGCGTGCTCCACCCGCCGGCTTCAAGGCCAACCCGCGTGTAGAGTGCACGGGATTAATTGCAGGATACACGTTCGCTCCCGAGCTCGCCGCGGTGCTCGCCGCGGAGCCCGGGGAGGGGCTCGCCGCGGCGACGTTTCCCCCCGCCTCGCCGGCCGCGGTCGCGCTCGCGGTCGCGCTCGCGCTCGCGCTCGTTAAAGCGAGCGCGGTCGTGGTCACGGGGAGCGCGGAATCCGCGGGAAATGGCGCCCCGGGTCCCGCTGCCGCGGTGTCCGCTGCGGCGCTGGTGCCCGCCGTAGGCCTTCCCGCCATCCGCGCCAGCACCGCGCCTGCGCCGACGAGCACCGCGACGCCGGCGAGCGCGATGAGCGCGACGCGCGCCGTCCGCCTTCTCGCCCGGAGCTTCGTCCAGTCCTGGACGATGCCCTCGCGAGCCTTCGTCTCTTCCTCGAGGTCCGGCGCCGTCGCCATGCTCGCGCGGACGTTGGCGACCATCGGCTCGACGCTGTTCGTCCCGGTCGTCCGCACCGCCGAGATCGACGCGAGCGAGCCGAGCTCGCGCTGCACGCTGGCGAGCTGCGAGAAGGTCCCCGCCGATCCGTAGGTCGAGAGCGCGCGCGCGAACGTGGCCGCGGACGGCCAGCGCCGATCGCGCTCGCGATCGAGGCAACGCATCACGATCGCCTCGAGCTCCGATGGCGCGTCGCGACGAAGCGACTGCATCGGGCAGGGGTCGTCCTTCAGCACGTGATCGAGGATCGACTTCATGTCGTCGCCGACGAACGCCATCTGGCCGGTGACGAGCTCGTAGAGGATCGCGCCGAGGCCCCAGATGTCGGTGCGCGCGTCGACGTCGGCCGCGCCGCGTACCTGTTCCGGGGACATGTACGCCGGCGTGCCGAGGCTCGATGAGCCCTGCGTGAGCCGCGGGTTGCCGTCGCCGCCGGCCTTCGAGATCCCGAAGTCGAGGACCTTGACGCGGCGCGTGCCGTCGGGACGGAGCGCGAGGAACAGATTCGCGGGCTTGATGTCGCGATGCACGATGCCGAGCGCGTGAGCGGCGGCGAGCGCGTCGGCGGCCTGAAGCACGTAGTCCACGGCCTCGACGAGATCGAGCTGACCGCGCTGCAGGACCTCCTCGTCGAGGTCGCGGCCTTCGAGGTGCTCCATCACCATGTACGGGACGCCGGTCGGCAACGTGCCGACGTCGAAGACGCGACACAGGTAGTCGGACTCGATGCGCGCAGCGGCTCGTGCCTCGGCGAGGAACCGACCGATCGCCTCCTCGCGCGAGTCGAACTGGTTCGCGACGAGGAACTTGATCGCGACGACCTGATCGAGCGTGGTGTGTCGCGCGCTGACGACGACGCCCATCCCACCGACGCCAAGCACACGCTCGACGCGGTACTTGCCGGCCACGATCTCGCCTTCCGAGACAGGCGACGCGAGCGGTTTCGGAACGTTCACGCTACGT
>JAYTOQ010000258.1:0-1635 GCA_043747665.1 Polyangiaceae bacterium
GCGCATCGAGCGCTCCCGAGCCCAAGGACGAGTGCGCGCCCGTGGGCGTCGACTTCGAGAAGCGCGCGCGGCCGAAGCTCAAGGAGTGCTACGCGGTCGCGAAGAAGAAGGACCCGGACCTCAAGGGCACCGTGCGCATCACCGTCGACATCGACGTCTACGGAAAGATCAAGACGACCAAGATCGTCGAGAAGACACTCCCTGACTCCGTCGCGCAGTGCATGCTCAAGGTGGTGAAGTCGACGCCGCTCCCCGAGGCCACGAAGTGCCCGGGCAAGTCCATCACCATCCCCGTCACGTTCCCGACCCCGCACTGAACCACCGCGCGCGATCGTTCAGTGTTGCCGCTTCACGTCGCCCGGCATGTTGGGGTGCTGGAGCAGTAGCTTCTTCAGCGGCGCGTGCTTGCGAACGAATGGCTGCTTCATCAAGTGCGCGAGCAAGGCCGGCGGCGTCGCCGAGAACTTCGCGAGGTTCTGGATGAACAGCACGGAGTTGTACGGACGACCGCACAGGATGCCGGTCATCTTGGCGTCGAACGCGCAGCCGGTCATGTAGATGAGGCAGCGACCCTCGGTGCGCAGCACGAGATCGGCGCGCTCCTCGGGAGGAGCGTTCTGGTACTTTTGCCGCATGAAGCCCCGCGATTTCGAGCGCGTGAGCTCCGGCACGTCGCGGTCGATCGCGATCTTGTAGGTCTGGAACAGGCGCTTCGACGCCATGATGCGCTGGAGCACGGTGTCGCCCGCCATCGGGTTCCGCAGGAGGCGCCGCTCGACGAGCATGTCGCGCAAGAAGTCCTGGCGGCGCGTCACCATCTCGAGACCGACGCCGGTGCGATGGTAGAACGCGATGAGCCGCACGTGCTGGAGGCCGGTGGTGGGGTTCTCGAGGATGCCGGCGATGACGCGCGCGTCGGCATCGAGACACAGCGCGAGCAAATCCGGACCGTGCGAGATCTTCGCGAGGCCGACGCGGACATCGACGGTCAGCGAATGGAACTGCGCCTCGTAGATCTTGCGATAGTCCTGGTCCTTGAGAGCGGCTGCCTCCTCGGTCTCCTCCGCGTTCGCAGCGGCTTCCTCGTCGGTCACTTCTTCGAGCTCGGCGCCGTCGGGGGTTTCCGCGGTGGCGGCTTTCGTCACCTCCGAGATGGGATCGACGATCGCCTCGGGAGGCTCGCTCGTCGCCGGTGGCGGATAGTTGGAACGCGACTCGACGCGCTCCTCGGCGACGGGCTGCTCCACCGCGCGACGCGCGCCCGCGGGCGCGAACGCGCTCGGGTCCATGCCGAGCACAGCGGCGAAGTCGGCGAGCGACGTCATCTCGCCGTCGTTGGGGAGCGCGGGAGCGGAGCCCACGTCCGGCAGGTAGCCCGACGAAGCCTCCACCGCCTCGAGCTGCACCGCGCCACGCGCCTGGAGGTTGGTCACGATCCGCTCGATGCGTGTCTCCTCCATACCGGTGAGCGCCACGAGATCGTGCACCGACAGCCGACCGTCGCAGCGGGCCAGCACGAAGTCCTCCTCCGGCGTGAGGAACAGGCTCTTCGCCGGCGCTCCGAGCGGCTTCGGCCGGACGGTCTTCATCGAGGAGATCGTACCGCAGGCCGGCGGCCTTCGCTGCCCTTGCGCA
>JAYTOQ010000259.1:0-6688 GCA_043747665.1 Polyangiaceae bacterium
GGTGAGCGCGCCCATCACCACCACCATCATGAACGGGAAGCCGAGCCACACGTTGGTCGCGACGTTCGCGGTGAACGCCGTGGAGAACTTGGCGAACCACGACACCGGCTCCGCGCCGAGCCACACCAGGATTGCGTTCACGGCCCCGAATTGCCGGTGGAACATGCCCTTCCACGCGAGAGCGGTGACGTAAGACGGCACTGCCCAGGGCAGGATCAGGAGAACCCTGTAGACTGCACGCAATCGCAGGAAGGGCCTCGCGAGAAGAAGGCCCAGCACGAGGCCGATGCTCACGTGCGCCGCCACGTTCACCACCGTCCACAGCACGGTGACCAGGAGCGTGAGGTAGAACGAACCGTGCGACAGCCACTCGCCGAACGGCTTGCCGCGCACGGTGAGGATGTCGGTGTAGTTGGTGAATCCAACGAACTGCGCATGGTCGCGCGTGCCCGCGAAGAACGAAGTCGCCGCGCCGGCGACCAGCGGCAGGACCACCAGGAGCAGGATGGTGAGCGCCGAGTGCACGATGTACTTGTACGCGGGCCGCGATGCGCGGAGCTCGCGCGCGAAGCCCGGCTGTCGCGAGCGCTTCACCGCGACGAACGCCAGCCAGAGAAGCGCGGCGCCCAGCACCACGACGAGCGGCGCCGGAGAGCGCGGCGGCGGGGGCGGCCGCATCACGTCGTCGTAGCGAGCCTTCGCCTCGTCGAGAGCTTGCTTCGCAGTGCCCTCGCCGCGGATGACCTTCCGCAACGCCTGCAGCGCGGGATCCCACACCGGATTCATCGCGACGGATACCGGCATCGGCACGGCGTCGTTGCTCGCCTCGTGGAAGGCGCGGAGCACCGCCATCGAAGGATGGTCGGCGCTCGTGCTCGCCCAGTACGAGCGGGTCGCCACCACCTGCTTGCCGATCTCTGCGCGATCGCGCGCGGCGGCGTCTCCGCCGAGCATGCGCGCGAATGCGCGGACCTGCTCGCGACGCGCGCCTTCGCCGGTGAGGAACGCGCCCTCCACGGTGAGGAACGGCCGCATGGGTCCAGCGCCGTCGATGGCGGGCAGCGGGACGACGCGGTAGCGGAGCCTGGCGTTGGCCTCCTCGAGATCGCCCGCGAGCCATGGTCCGCTGATGGCCGTCGCCGCGCGACCGGAGGCGAAGAGCTGCTTCACGAGATCGCCGCTCGGCTCCTCTGGAACGACGCCGGCGACGGTGAGCGCCCGCGCCTCGTCGAGCGATCGCTCGGCGGCGGGCCCGACCATCGTGAATTTCTCGTTCTCGAAGAGCGTGCCGCCGTACGCGTGCAGGAGAGCTGCGTGGTAGTACACGCTCTGGGATTCGTAGACGAGCGGCCACACGCCCTTATCGCGCTCGCGCAGCGACGTCTTCTTCACCGCGAGCTCGTCGAGCGTGCGCGGGGGCTCCGGCAGGAGGTCGGTGTTCACGTAGAGCGCGATGCACTTGCTCGCGAGCGGCACCGCCCAGCGCTGCCCGTCGTGCGTCATCGCCGCGACCGTCGCCGGCTCGTAGGTCGCGATGTCCTCGTCCGGGAACGCATCGCCCACCGGCGCCACCAGGAGGTGAAGCAGGTACTCGCCGAGACGGTTGTGGGGGCCGAGGAAGAGATCAGGCCCATTTCCGCGAGGGATCGCGGCTTCGAGCTTGGAGAGATAGGCCTCGTACGGGATGGCGAGGAGCGTGACCTTGACGTCGTGACCGGCCTCGAAGCGCGTGGCGATCTTCTCGAGCGCCTTCTGCTCGGCGCCGCGGTACGGATGCCACACCACGATGCCGCGCGGAGGCCCTTCGCAGCCCGGCAACACCACGAGCGCCAGGATCAGCGCGACGAGTAGGACGAGTGCGCCGCGCATCGGGACGACGGTCAAGCGCCGAGCGCGACGCCGGACTTCGGATCGAAGAGATGGACGCGCGAAGGCGCCACCGCGAGCTGGATCACGCTTCCAGCGCGTATCGAGCGGGCGTCGTCGGCGTCGAGGCGGGCCACGACCGAAGGTCCGCTCGCGCGCAGCCATCCATGCGCGAAGGCCTCGGAGCCAAGCGCCTCGACGAGCTCCACCTTCAGCTCGGCGACGGGCGCGGCGCCGTTCTTCGCGAGGCCGAGATCGTGCGGTCGGATCCCGATGGTGACGCTGCGTCCCTCCTCGAGCGATGCGCCGAAGCGATCGTCGTCCACGATGGCACGCACGCCTCCGCCCTCGGCGATGAAGTGCCCATTCTGTCGAGTCAGGATGCCGTCGAGCATGGCCATCTTCGGCGAGCCAAGGAACGTCGCGACGAACTTGGTGCGCGGCCGCTCGTACACCTCGAGGGGCGCGCCTTTCTGCTCGACGAGCCCGCCGTTGAGCACCCACAGCGTATCGGCGAGCGTCATCGCCTCCACCTGATCGTGCGTGACGTAGAGGGTCGTCGCCTTCAGGCGATCATGGAGACGGCGGATCTCGACGCGCACCTCGGCCCGAAGCGCGGCGTCGAGGTTGGAGAGCGGCTCGTCGAACAGGAAGATGGTGGGCCGTCGCACGATGGCGCGACCCATGGCGACGCGCTGGCGCTGTCCACCGGAGAGCTGCTTCGGCAATCGCTCGAGGAGGGGCCCAAGCCCCAGCATCGCGCTGGCCTCGTCGAGGCGCTTGTCGATCTCGGCCCGCGGCGTTCCGCGCAGCTCGAGGCCGAACTTGAGGTTGTCCCTGACGGTGAGGTGCGGATAGAGCGCGTAGCTCTGGAAGACCATCGCGACGTCGCGGTCGCGCGGAGGAGCGTTCGTCACGTCGCGACCCGCCAGCGAGATCGTTCCTTCGTCGGCCTCCTCGAGGCCGGCGACGAGCCGCAGGAGCGTGGATTTGCCGCAGCCGCTCGGGCCGACGAGCACCGCGAACGTGCCCTCCGGGATCTCGAGGTCCACGCCCTTGAGGATGCTCGTCGCGCCGAAGCTCTTCTTCACGCCGCGGGCCTCGCAGCGCATCGCCACCGGGGCCTGCGGCAGCTTCGCGGCAAGGTCGGTCGGCAACGGCGTATCGCTCGCCGCCGTCTTGCCTTCGGCGTGCGCTGGTTGAGTGGCCTCGGACATGGGCGTCGGATTCTAGCCCTCGAAACGGGGGCGTTACGCGTAACGCATTTTTGAGTGACGTTCGAGCGGTTTTTCCTCGATCAACACCGACCGGGTGTGGACAGCGCTCGCGAGTCATGGCACCCCTTGCCGGAGCGTCGATGAGTTGGCCGAAGCGGGTAGTGCAAGCGAGCGATCACGAGGTCGGATCCTCGGGTATCGACACATCGGACGTCGCGTCCTCCGGCGTTCGGGTCGAGCGCGAGACCACGCCTGCGCCGGCCTTCGCCAACGGCGACGAGTGGGTCGCAGAGAACGCGCAGTCGGCGCGTCCCACGTCCGTGCCCGACTACGACGTCGCGGCGGTCGCGTTCGAGACGTCGCTCCGCCATCAGGCGCTGCCTTCGTTGCCGCATGACGTGGCCGTGCCGACGCGCACGTTCCTCACGCCGCCGCCGGACCTCGGCGTCAGCGCGTCGTTCTTGCTGCTTCATGTCGACGGCGTCGCCAATGCCCGTGAAATCGCGGAGCTCGCTGCGCTTCCCGTGACCGACGTCCTGGCGGGCCTCCTCGACCTCACGGCGCGCGGGCTCGTGAGCCTCGGCGGAACGCAGCTCTCGGGAGGTGTTCCCGTCTCTGGCGCTAGCCTCAAGCGCGGCGCATAGCTACGCCGCTGCGCTACGCCGATCGACGAGGCCGAACGCGGCGTCGACGACCGCATCCGCGGCGTGACGCGGGACGAGGAGCCGCGCGCGCTGCGCCATCGCCGCGAGCATGGTCCCGGCGCGAAGCCTCGCCACGGTAGCCCCGACGTCGTCTGCGTCGGACGCGACGCCCGCGCCGCCGTCGACCACGAAGGCCTCGTTGAGCTGCTCGTTGCCGGGCACGGCAGACGCCACGATCATGGCGCGACCGGCGGTCAGCGTCTCGGTCACCGTGAGCCCGCCGGCCTTGCCGACGACGACGTGGGCTTCGGCGATGCGCGCCGCCATGTCGTTCTCGTAGCCGATGACCCGTGCCGTGACGCCCGCCGCCGCAGCCTCGCGCGCGACGCGCGCCGCGAGCTTTTCGGCGGCGCCGCACACCACGATGAGCTCGACGCTCGGGACGCCCGCGAACGATCGGACGATGCGGGTCATCGGCCCGTGACCGAAGCCGCCGCTCGTGACGAGGACCCGCAGCATCGACGGCAGCGCGCCCAGCACCGGCGTTCGCGCGAACGAAGCACGCACCGGGATCCCCGTCTCCATGATGCGCGAGAGCGCAACGCCGTGAGCGGCGAGCTCGGCCCGCGCGCCCCCGAACGGGACCGCCCAGGCATCGACCCCGCGCTCGGCCCAGCAGGCGTGCGCCGTGTAGTCGGTGACGACGCCAAGCACCGGCGCGTCGAGGCGCGCTTTCCGACGAGCGCGTCCGAGCACCACGAGCGGGAGGTGATGCGTGGCGACGATCGCGCGGGGCGCCAGTGCTCGAACGTGCTCCGCGAGCGCGCCGAAGACGAGGTTGTCGATCCCGAGGCGCAGCGGCTCGAGCGGAGCGCCGCGACGATTGGCTGCAAAGTACATCTGTCCGTAGAGAACGGGCGCGGCGCTCTGGCCCGTGAGGTGGGCGCGGACGTAGGCCTCCCCGGCCCAGCGGGGACCGTGCGCGAACGCGTCGACCACCTCGACGTGGAGGCCGCGGGCCCTTGCAGCCTCCGCCGTGGCGAGCGCCGCCGACTTGTGACCGCCGCCGACGGGGCTGTAGACGACCACCAGATCCGTGCTCATCGAGGACCTCCTGTTCGTAGGATCACTCGAGCAAGCGACGGGCCGCCGGCGCAGCGGTGACAAAGCCGCGAATTGACTGGTGAGCAACTGGTTGAACCACTCAACCGGATGCGAAGGTGCGCAGCTCGACCGCGAAGCACCGTGCGCGCAGGCTCAATCGAAGAGGTCGCGGAGCTTGTCCATGAAGCCCTTGCGCTGGGGCTGGACCTCCTCGCCGAGCTCCTTCGCGAGCTCCTCGAGGAGCTCCTTGCCCCGGGCGCTGAGCGCGGTGGGCACCTCCACGGTCACCTCGACGCGCTGGTCGCCGCGGCCCATGCCGCTGCGCTTGGGCATTCCCTTGCCCTTGATGCGAAGGGTGGTGCCGGGCTGCGTGCCCGATGGAACGCGGAGCTTTCCCTTGCCGTCGAGGGTCGGCACCTCGACCTCCGCGCCGAGCGCGGCCTGCGTGAAGGCGAGGGGCACCGTGCAGATGACGTCGTCGCCGGCGCGACGGAAGAACGGATGCGGCGCCACCCGGATCTCGAGCTCGAGGTCACCGGCCGCCTTGTCGGGCTTGGGCCGGTTGCCGGCGCCGTTCACGACTCGCGTCGCGCCGTGCTCGACGCCGGGCGGGATCGTGACCTCGATCTCGTTCTCCTGCGTGATGAGCCCGCTGCCCTTGCACGTGTTGCAGGGGTTGATGACGACGCTGCCCCGTCCCTTGCAGCGCTGGCACACGCGCTCGACGGCGATGGGGAGGATGCCCTGCTGGAAGCGAACGCGCCCGCGGCCGTTGCATGCACTGCACGTGTCGGGTGCGGAGCCCGGCGCGGAGCCGGAGCCTCGGCAGTCGCCGCACGAGATGATGCGTGCATAGCGCATCGACTTCGTGGTGCCGAACGCGGCCTCCTCGAAGCTGACCTCGAGCTCTCGCTTGAGATCGCCCTTGTCGCCGCGACCGACGCCGAAGACGCCGAGGAGATCGCCGAGGATGCCATCGACGGCGATGTCGCTGAAGTCGATCACGCCGCCGGCGAAGGGCCCGCTGCTCGCGAAGGGGGAGCCGGACTCCTCGGCGCGGTGACCGAACCGGTCGTACATGGCCCGACGCTGGGGGTCGCTCATGACCTGGTACGAGGCGTTGAGCTCCTTGAAGCGGACCGCTGCCTTCGGATCGTCAGGATTCCGGTCGGGATGGTGCTGCGACGCCAACTTGCGGAAGGCGGCCTTGATCTCTTCCGGACTCGCGCCCTTCGATACGCCAAGGATCTCGTAATGGTCGCGTTGGGCCATCGTTCCGCGTCTGACGTAGCACAAGCCGCGTCGGGGCGGGCACTCGGGCGTGCGCGGGGGACTTCGAAGACGCACTGCATGCGGGTGCAAGCAGTTCGGATCTGCAATGCACTGCGACCCCCCGAGTCACTTGATACGCAGCGGCGAAAGCGCAGTCTTCCCCGGCTGCGGCACTTTGACGGCAGTGACACACGACGAAACGTCCGCGCCGTGTCAGGCTGATGACGGCGATGAGAGTGATGCGGCTCGCTGACGTTGACCCGCTCGCGCCTGAAGCCTCTACTAGCGTTTCAGCTCCGCACCGATCCGTTCCCGACGCATGACCGAAAACTCCGAAGCCTCAGCCGATTATAGCCTGCGGATTCTCTGGTCCTTGGCGCGCTGGATCGACGAGAGCAAGGGGAGCGCCGCCCTCGACGCGGTCGCAGCGGCCGGTGGAGTGCGCGCGCGCGATTTCGACGGCTCGACGGTCTGGGTTTCGCACCAGCAGTTCGAGGCGATTCTGGAGAAGGCACGAGAGCTCGTCGACGACGACGAGGCGTTCGGGAAGGCGTGCGCGTATCGCTTCAAGGAGAGCTACGGCGC
>JAYTOQ010000260.1:0-3306 GCA_043747665.1 Polyangiaceae bacterium
GCCAGCTTCCACGAGGCCCGAAGCCGATGCGAAGTACAGGTTGTCTCCGTGAACCGCGGACCCGGAGTCGGCGACGACGGGCGTCGAGCTGATGAGGCGCTTCGTCAACCTCGCGCCGTCGAACGAGACCCCCCACGCGCACCGGCTGATCGCGACGACGCCGGCGTCGGTGGAGCTCAGATTGATCAGGCTCGTCCCCGTCGAGCACGCAGAGTCCTCGAGCGAGAACGACGCAACCTGGAGGCTCGCTTCGTCGAGACGTTCGACGACGCTTGGTGCGTACACCGTGGAGCCGGAGCATGTGCAGCTGGGGTCACCGCTACATGGACACGCCGTCGGAGCGGCGGTCTCGCGCGACCACCAGATGCCACCCCCGTAGGCGACGAGCCCGTCGACCACCCCCGTGATCTTCGCGACCTTCACGGCGGGCGTCGACGGAGCGGAAGAGCGCCAGATCGCGTCGTCCGTCGCGACGTAGGCGCGGTCGCCGATGCTCACGGCGCGCCGGACGGAGCCGCTCGAGAGACCGGGGGTGTCGCCGAACCGCAGGATGCCCGTCACCACGCCTCGCGTGCGCGTACAAGCGACGGCGGCGTCCGCGGTCGCGTCGTCCATCGGGGAAGCATCTGCGCTGGACGGAGCCCCGCCGTCCGCCGTCGCCGACCGGGCGGTCCCGCACGCGACGACGAGTCCGGCAAGGACGAGGGCCGAGAGCACCGCGCGCATTGCCAGGGCGTAGCAGCATCGCGCATCGCGAAGGCTGCGCGTCCGTGGCGAAGCGCCTCTTTCTGAGGTCGCGAATCAATGGCAGGATGCGCGTAACATGGCCGAGATCGCACCCCTCACGCCGCTTCGATACGACCTCGCACGCCTGGCCGCGGGCGACAGCGACCCCAACGCGCAGGGCCTCGCGGCCGTCGTCGCGCCGCCCTACGACGTCATCGATGCTGCGCAGCGTGCCGAGCTCGCCGCACGGCATCCCAACAACGTCGTGAAGCTGATCCTGCCCGATGGGGAAGGGGACGCGAAGTACGCGCACGCCGCCGATCTCCTCGACTCGTGGCGAACCGAAGGCGCGCTCGTCCGCGACGACGTCCCCGCGTTCTATCGCTACGACCAGACCTTCACGCCGCCGGGTGCCGCGGGTAAGCCGATTCGCCGTCGCGGCTTTCTCGGGCTCGTGAAGCTCGTCGAGCTCGACAAGGGCATCGTCCTTCCTCACGAGCGCACGCTGTCGGGGCCGAAGGAGGACCGCCTCAAGCTGTTCCGCTCGACGCGGACCAACCTGTCGCCGGGCTTCATGCTCTATCGCGATCCGACCAAGGCGCTCGACGCGGCGCTCGAGGTGGCGAGCGAGCTGACGTCGTTCAAGACTGCCGACGGCATCCACCACTCCGTTGCCAAGATCACCGATCCTGCCGCGCTCCGTACCATCGTGGAAGGCGTCGCGAAGTCGTCGCTGCTCATCGCCGACGGCCATCATCGCTACGAGACCGCGCTCCGCTACTCGAAGGAGGCCGCGGAGAAGGCGCGCACCGGCGCCGGCAACAACCCCGTCGCGCGCGGCGAGCATCTCTACTTCATGGTGTTCTTCACCAACGGCGACGATCCCGATCTCGTCGTGTTCCCGACCCATCGCCACGTGCACTCGCTGCCGTCCTTCGACTTCGAGGCGCTCGCGGAGGGCGCCGGCGACCTCTTCGACGTCAAGGCGCTCCCGGGCGGCGCATCGGCGGAGGTGCTGACGGCCGAGCTCGCGACCGCGGGCCGTACTGCGCCCAGCCTCGTCGCGTGCTCCGGTGACGGTCGCGCTGCGCTCTTCACGTTGAAGAAGGGCGTCGACCTCGGCGCGCACCGCATCCTCGGCAAGCGCCCGGAGCCGCTGCGCCGCACCGACGTCGCGCTCCTCCACATGGGCTTGCTCGAGCCGGTGCTCGGCATCACGCCCGAAGCGCAAGCCGCGAAGACGAACATCTACTATCCTCAGGACGCTGCGTCGTCTTTGCGCGATCTTCGCTCGGGCAAGGGCCAGGTCCTCTTCCTCATGAACGCGACTCCGGTCGCGCAAGTGCGCGAGGTCGCGGAGGCCGGCGAGGTTATGCCGCAGAAGAGCACCTTCTTCTATCCGAAGGTGCTGACGGGATTGTGCATCCACACGCTCGAGCCGGACCGCGCCGTCGCGTCCGTTTGAGCGGCGACGCACCCTTGCTCACACGGGGTGTCGGAACTCCGGCAGTTCCCATGCGACGCGAACGTGTTTAACGTTTCCTGATCGCTCCTAGGAAACCGCTAGGAGTGGCCCGAAGCACGCGATAAGACGGAAGATAGAAGAGGTAAGAGAACATGTCCGAGAAGAAGGGCTCTGGCTCCGGAGCAGCACGTCCAGAGAAGGACGAAGAGGCGGTCCAGTTCGGCAACGAGCTGCCCGTCCTCCCGATCCGCAACGCGGTGTTGTTTCCGGGCGCGGTGGCTCCATTCGACGTCGGCCGCGAGAAGTCGGTCGCGCTCGTCGAAGACGTCGACAACTTTCCGTCACCCGTCATCGCGATCTTCGCGCAGAAGGATCCCGCGACTGACGACCCTCAGGCCGACGAGCTGCACCAGGTCGGCTGCGCAGCGCGCGTCCTCAAGGCGCTGAAGCACAGCTCCGGCAACTACTCGCTCATTTTGCAGGGCCTCGTCCGCATCAAGCTCGAAGACGTCACGCAGACCGCGCCGTACCTGAAGGCGAAGGTGAAGCGCCTCGAGGAGACCGGCGTCGACGACGACGAGGCCGAGGCGCTCTCGATGAGCCTGCGCGACATCGCGAAGCAGGTCATCCAGCTGATGCCGGAGCTCCCGCGCGAGGCGGGCTCGCTCATCGACTCGATCCAGGCGCCCGGGGCGCTTGCCGATCTCGTCGCCGCGAACCTCGATGCGCCGGTCGAAGAGAAGGCGCAGCTGCTTGAGACGGTCGATGCGAAGGAGCGGATCCGCAAGGTTTTGCGCCTCCTCACGCGCCAGCTCGAGATCCTCAAGATGCGCGAGCGCATCAACTCCCAGATCAAGGAGGAGATGGGGAAGAACCAGCGCGAATACGTCCTCCGCCAGCAGCTGAAGGCGATCAAGGAGGAGCTCGGCGAGGACGACGGCGATCAGGGCGATCTCGACGGCCTCGAAGACCGCATCGCGAAGGCGCAGCTCCCCACGGAGGCCGAAGGCGTCGCAAAGAAGCAGCTGAAACGCCTGCGCAACATGCAGGTCGGGTCCGCCGAGTACACGGTCGTTCGTACGTACCTCGACTGGATCCTCGATCTGCCGTGGCAC
>JAYTOQ010000261.1:0-1603 GCA_043747665.1 Polyangiaceae bacterium
GATCGCGCGGACGGCAAAAGAGTAGGGCACGGAGTTGGAAGCTCCGAGCCCATCGTCGCGACGGCAGGCGACGTGCGAAATGTTTCGCACGCTCCGGCCCTCGCGATCCAGTTTCCCGCCGTCGCTATGGCGGCATGGACTCGTTTCGACTCGTTCAATGCGTGGTTTCGGCGTGCGGTCAGGTGTTCTTCCTGTGCCCGGACCATGACCGCGGACACATCTACTGCGACGACTGTCGACCTGTCGCGCGGCCAGCGGTCCGCAAGCGATCTCGCCGCCGGTACTGGCGGAGCCTAAAAGGACGACTGAAGACCGCCGCACGCGTAAGCCGTCACCGCCGCGAGCAAAATGTAACGCACGCCCGTCGCCGAGAAGTGGGCCTTTCGAGCACGGTCACCGCGCCCTCTGCGCCGCTCGTCATGGAGACGACGACGACAGGCGGCGTGGAGTCGACCGATGGAATCGATCTGGATGGGAATCGCCCCGAGCGCCACGAGCACGAGGGTGCTCGCGATGGCCGGGCCTCACGACACGATCTTGAAGGCGAGGCTGTCGCGCTCGCCCGCGCACCCACGCGCGATGGCCACGCTGCTCGAGGCCATCGCGCTCTGGCAGGGCCGGTCGATCCGCGCTGCGCTGTGTGCGGACGCACAGCCCGGTGGGTCCGACTCGAGCCTCTTTCGCGAGACGTTCACCGACGTCGGTGGTCCTCTCTACACGCTCGACTGGATCCCCGCTCCGGAGCGCGGACGCCGCGCGCGCCGCCGTGACATCTCCGGCATGGGCGAGTTCGCGGACCTCAGGCAGCTCCTCATCGACGAGGTGGCGCGATGATCTCGGACGCGCAGCGCGCCAATATTCGGCGCCTCTTCTTCGCCGAGCACTGGAAAGTCGGCACCATCGCCGCCGAGCTCGGCCTTCACCACGACACCGTGCATCTCGCGATCGAGAGCCGCTCGTTTCTCGCGCCGGTGCTCCGCGCGCGCGCCGAGATGCTCGATCCTTACCGCGACTTCATCAACGTCACGCTCGAGCAGTACCCGCGGCTCCGTGCGACGCGGCTCCACGAGATGCTGCGGGGGCGCGGGTACACCGGCTCGGTGTTTCCCGTTCGCCGCTTCGTCGCTCGCAAGCGACCCACCAAGCACGAAGCGTTCTTCCGCCTCTCCGTCATGCCCGGGGAGCAGGCCCAGGTCGACTGGGCCTCGTTCGGCTCGATCGTGGTCGGCCGCGCCAAGCGCGGCCTCTCTTGCTTTCTCATGGTGCTGTCGTGGTCGCGCGCACTCTTCGCGCGCTTCTATCTCGATCAGACAACCGAGAGCTTTCTCCGCGGTCACCTCGACGCGTTCGCGTCGTTCGGCGGCGTGCCGCGGACCATCCTGTACGACAATCTCAAGAGCGCCGTGCTCGAGCGCGAAGGCGAGCTCGTTCGGTTCCATCCACGCATGCTCGAGCTCGCCGGTCACTACCACTTCGCGCCCAAGCCCTGCGCGGTCGCTCGCGGCAACGAGAAGGGACGCGTCGAGCGCCGCGTACGCGACCTTCGCGAAGCCTTCTTCGCCGCCCGCGGCTTTCACTCTCTCGATGACCTCAATGCCCAGCT
>JAYTOQ010000262.1:0-4133 GCA_043747665.1 Polyangiaceae bacterium
TCACAGCGGCCGCGGGCTGACGGGATCGGCGCTCGTCCTCGTGATCACCGTCATGTGGGTGTTCGCGCTGTCCGTGATCCGCCGCTCGCGGCACTTCGAGCTCTTCTACTTCACGCACCTCCTCTACGTGGTGTGGTTCGTGCTCGCGATCGTGCACTCGCCGTCGTTCCTCTTGTGGGCCGGTGCTAGCCGACCACGTGCGCCGTCTGTCATACGCAGCAGTCGTGGCGACCGACCTCGATCCATCACGAGTGGTGGCCGCTCACCGGCGCGCATCTCGGCATTCCGTCGCCGCAGTGCGCGTGGTGCCACAAGGGGACGCCCGTCGTGCTCAAGGGCACGCCCAAGGCGTGCGTGGGCTGTCATCGCGAGGACTATGAGGCGAGCACGTTTCCGGAGCACCGGACCTTCCCGACGACATGCGGCGACTGCCACACGACAGCACCGGGGTGGAAGCCGGCGAAGCATCCGCCGAAGCCGCCGGTGCCGGTCGCGCCGGTGGGGACTGTGCCGGTAATGCTCGCGCCGCCTCACGGAGCGCCGTCGCCGAAGGGCGGGATGCCGCCGAAGAACACGCCACCGAAGGCGCATCCGACCGCGCCGCCGCCGACACTGCCGGCTCCGCCGACGCACCCCCCTGACGTGATCACGCGGCCGAGCCGCCGCAGCCGCTGAGCGCCTAACTCACGCGGCGACGGCGACGGCGACGGCGGCGGCGGCGGCCGGCACGAGCTCGAAGAGGCCCGCCATCTGCGCGAGCAGGAGCTGCGCGATGGCGACCGTCGGCACGCCGGCCAGCATCGCGACCTCGTCGTGCGGAGCGATGTCCTGCGCGCGGCTCAGCTCGTCGAAGCCTTCGGCTCGCGCCGCCGCGACGCGCGCGCGTGCCGGCCCATCCAGCTTCGACTCGAGCCAGGCCGCGAGCTCCCACGAGAATGCGGCGTGCCGCGTCTCGTCGTCGGCGATCCGCGCGAGGGCGCGCGCGATCGCGGGGTGACTCGCATGGCGTGCCTGCCACGTGGCGGAGAGGGCGCCGAAGGTCTCCCGCACGCAGCCCTCGACGGCGTTGTGGAGCGCGAGCTCCTCGATGCTGCGCTGGGTGCGCGCATCGATCGCGATGCGGCCGGGCCGACCGCCGAAGCTCCGTGCGAGGCGCTGCGTGACGCGTGCGTGATCGATCTCGTCGCGGCGCGCGCGTTCGGCGCCGTCGACGAGCGCTCTGGGCGCCCCGTGCGCGCGCAGCTCGTCGCGCAGCGTGGCGAACTCGGCGATCGATGCGGCCTCGAGCATCGCGAGCTCGCAGAGATAGTCGACGATGCTGCGCGCCGCGCCGCCCGGCTCCGCCACGGAGAAGCCCACGGGTCGTCGTCCGCCCCCGCACGCCGTCATGGTCGCGGGCCGGATCACGCTGGTCTCGAGGACCTCGGAGGAGCCATCGGGATGGATGCGGATGCGGACTTGCGTGAGCCCCTCCCCGCAGGTCTGCCCCTGCTGCACGAGCAGCTCGAACGAGTCGCCGACGGTTCGGTAGGCGGCGGGGAACTTCTCGTCGCAGCCGGTTGGTGTTCCGTAGCCGAGTGAATTGGCGATGAGCGCCGCCTCCGACGGCGTGTCGATGGTGCCGAGCATGGCCTTGAGGTCGGTCGGGAACGAGAGCGTGTCGCCGTCGACCTCGAGGTAGAACGTTCCCTCCTTGGTCTGAAGGCAGGCACCGCCGCACCTGGTCGTGAGCCAGCCGCTGCCGGTCGGCGTGACGCATGCGATGTGTTGCTTGCACGTCGCTTGATCGCTCGCGCTCGAGCACGCGGCGCCGTAGGCCTGCACGAGCGTGTCGGTGAGCACGCCAAGACGACAGCCGTTGGCGTCCGTTGCGCCGCCGTCGGCGGAGTCCATCGCGAAGGTGTCGCTGACGGTGACGTGTCGTAGCTGGATCGATGCATTCGCGTGCGCCGGGTGGATGCCGGGGAGCAGGGCGAGCGGCGTGGCGCACGCGTCGACCGCCTGGAACAGCGTGAAGCCCGCATACGAGAGCGGGGGGCCGCCGTCGCCGCCGCCGTCATCGTCGCCGCCACCGCCGTCGGGCGATCCGCCGCCGTCGCCGTTCGTCGTGCCGGTGGTCCCACCTCCACATGCAACCGTCGCACACGCGCCCGCCGTCACCGCTGCCAGCACGATGGCCTCGAAGGCGTGGGCGACCGCGCGATGAGAGAAGGAGGAGAGGCGAGGGATGCGCTTCATGGACGTCCTCTTAGCAACGCGCATGCCTGCCCCACGATCATGGTTGCTTTCATCGTTTTTTCTCACGCTGCCGCGTCGCGTCGTGGATCCGCCCGTCGCGGTCGTGCCGTGCTTGGCACACTCGGGCGTCAAGGCGGGACCACGCACCACAGCTTCGGGAGCTCGGGGCTCGGCAGACACTTTCGCGGCGAGGCGCACGCTCGGACCCTGGACCTCGGCGCGCCGCGCTACTCCTGCCGCTGACCAAAACACGACCGGTTAGCGCCGGGGAGGCGCCCTCGTTCAGCGACGCTGACGATTCGGGTCCTGACGGTTGCGCGACGCCCGGATTTCGCGTGCTTGCGGACGATTCGGGTCCTGACCGTCGGTCCTCTGGTATCGAGGCCAACCCCGGGCCCTCCTTTCGCCCCTCAAAATGCGCCGGTCAGGCGCCGCCGGTCAGGCGCCGCCGGTCAGGTGCCGCAGAACGTCTGGCGCACTCGCTCCTCGACCGTGGGAGGCTCGCTGAGGTACGCGAAATCCGGCTGCTCCTCGTACGGATGCTCGAGCACCTTCACCAGCGTATGGAACGGCGCGTAGTCATCCTCGCGGACCGCCGCCTGGATGATCTCCTCGATGCGATGGTTGCGCGGGATGAACGCCGGGTTCACGCCGCGCATCGCCGCCGCGCGCGCCTCCGGCGTGACGCCGCCCTCCTTCGCGAGCCGCCGGCGCCAGCCCTCCGCCCAGTCGTGGAAGGCGCCGGGGTCGGCGAAGAGCGGCGCCATCGGCGCGTCCGCGCTCCCCGACGGGTCCGCCGCCAGCGCGCACAGCCGCCGGAAGAATACCGTGTAATCTACACCATTCGAGGCGAGGCGCTGGAGGAGATCGGAGTGCAGCGCGATGTCGTCCTCCTCTTCGGTCATGAGCCCGAGCTTGGCGCGGAGGACCTTTGCGTAGGCGGCATCGAAGATGGCGGGGAAGCGCTCGAGGCGCAGTGTCGCGAGCTTCGCTGCGTCGTCCTCGCTCTCGGCGAGCAGCGGGAGCATGGCCTCGGCGAGCTTCACGAGGTTCCATTGCGCGATCCGCGGCTGGTTCGCGAACGCGTAGCGGCCATTGGTGTCGATGGAGCTGAAGCGCTTGCCAGGGCTGTACTCGTCGAGGAACGCGCAGGGCCCGTAGTCGATGGTCTCACCGGAGATCGACGTGTTGTCGGTGTTCATGACGCCGTGCACGAACCCCACGCCAAGCCAGCGCGCGACGAGCGCGGCGTGTGCATCGATCACGCACTCGAGCAGCGCGAGCGCGTCGTTGCCGGTGTCGACGCGGTCCGGGTAATGGCGCTGCAACGCGTAGGTGGCGAGCGTCTTCACGGCGCCGTAGTCGTCGCGCGCCGCGAAGTACTCGAACGTGCCGACGCGGATGTGGCTCGCCGCGACGCGCGTGAAGACCGCGCCCGGGAGCATTTCCTCGCGCGCGACGTGGTCGCCGGTGGTGACGGCGGCGAGGGCGCGCGTCGTGGGAATGCCGAGCGCAAACATGGCCTCGCTGACGATGTACTCGCGGAGCACGGGCCCGAGCGCCGCGCGTCCGTCGCCGCGCCGCGAGAACGGCGTGCGCCCCGCGCCCTTGAGCTGGATGTCGCGCCGCTTGCCGTCCTTGCCCACCACCTCGCCGAGGAGGATCGCGCGTCCATCGCCGAGCTGCGGCGAGAACCCACCGAACTGGTGACCGGCATAGGCGAGCGCGATCGGCTCGGCGCCCTCGGGGAGCGTGTTGCCGACGAGCAGCTGTGCGCCGTCTTCGGACGCAAGGTACTCGGCGTCGAGCCCGAGCAGATCCGCAAGCGCACGGTTGACCTCGATGACGCGGGGCTTCTGCACCTTGGTCGGCGAGACCTTCGCGTGGAACTGGGC
>JAYTOQ010000263.1:0-3044 GCA_043747665.1 Polyangiaceae bacterium
GGCGCGGTCGCGTGCAGTAGCTCGAAGTCGTCACCGGCGACGCCGAGCGGCGCCGACGGAGGTGACGCGAGCGTCGCCGAGGCCTCGACGAGCGACGCGCCGGGGACCGACGGGGCGATGCCGAGCGGCAAGGGCCTCACCATCACGATGGCCACCGTCGCGACGCTCGACGGCACCTACGACATTCCCGTGGCGCGCGCGGATTTCATGGGCGGCTACGGCTACAACGGCAACTTCAACGACAAGATCGAGATCGAGGTCGACACCGACCTCGCTGGCGTCGTGAAGTCGGCTCACGTCTGGAACTACACGGGCGGACCCATGAGCTCGATGCCAGACAAGTTCTACGGGTGCGACGGCAAGGCGCTCGCGTGCAACACCGTCACCGTGGATGTCGCGAAGAACCTCATCACCATCGGGACGACCACGTGGCCGGAGGTGCAGGCCATCATGTTCGACGTATCCGCCGACAAGCCGGTTCCGGGTGGCGCGACCGTCACCGTATCTGGGATCATCCAGGCCACGCAGTAGCGCGGCCTGGTGATCGCCTCACCGGTTCACGGGAACTGGTGGTCGTTCGAGTTGCGGATGAACTCGTTGTACTTCTGCACGACGTCGCGCGCGCGGCCGTCCGGGCAGGGCGGAAGCTTGTCGGGATCGATCTTGCCATTGGCGGTCTTCGCCTTCGCCGGAGCGTCGCGCAGGCAGCGCAGGTACTCGCGCGCCTTCTTGCGGTAGTCCTCCGCAGAGCGTGAGAACTGATCGAAGTTCGAGCTCGCGAGCGGCCACGTCGGGTTGGTCTGCGCCTCGAGCTCCTTCTTGTGGAGCGCCCCGAAGGCCTGGAGGCTCGTGACCGCGGCGTCGTACTCGCTGAACGCCGCGTTGTAGAGCGCGAAGTCGATGTTGTCGTCATCGCCGACGGGGTCGCCGGCCTCGACGAGCTCGCGCGCCTCGATGAGGACGTTCTTGCGGTTCCAGCGGAACTTCTTGCCCTCTTCGCGCTCGATGTGGCCGAGGGTGCGCTGCGCGAGCGGCTTCGTGATGCCGTCGAGCGTGGCGTGCATGTTGTTGTCGGCCTTCGAGAAGGCCTGGAATGCCGCCATGAGCTTGGGATGGATGGCCTTGCCCTTTGCGAACTTGTCGTCCTTGAAGTTCTTGTTCTCGTAGTAGGTGAAGACCTCCTCGATGAGCGCATCGAGGTCGGTGACGGTCTTCGCGAACTCGTCGCCTGCGGTCTCGAGCTTCGAGTCACGCGGCGGGCTGGTACGGGCCTTCGCGAGACCATCGGTGCACTTCTTCACCGTCTCGTTCGGGATGTCGAACAAGCCGAGAACCACCCGCTCGTTTCCGGTGACGCCCTTCTTCGGATCGACCCACGAGAAGTAACGCGCGCGCGTCTGGTGGACCGGGTTCGACAGTGTGTTGAGGCAGATGATGTACGCGTCGAGCTTGTCGAGCATCTGCTCGTCCGCGTCGTCCTGCGGCGTGTTGCCGGCCGAGGTCGTGGTCGTCTTGCCGTTGCCGGCATCGGCGCCCTTGTTGCCTTTGAGGAGCTTTTTGCACCCCAACGTCCCCGTCGCCGCGCCCAACGTCAGCGCACATGCGATGGCGAGAGTTCCCAATCGTGCTGACAGCATGCCCATCCGCTCCTCCGTGAAGAGGGCGAGGATAGACCTCTTCCAGCGAGCACCGGAAGTGATAAGAAAGCGGGCGTGATTCGCCGTAGACCCCTGAAAGGCCTGCTCGCTGGTGCAGCGACGCTCGCCGGCCTCCTCGTCCTGACCCTCGCTCGCCCGTCGGACGCTTCGATCGTCGAGCGCATCGTCGCCGTCGTGGGCGAGCGGCCCATCCTGCTCTCCGAGCTGCGCCTGCGGGGTCGCCCCCACCTCTGGCGCATCGCCGCGAGCACCCCGAATCCGACGCAGCAGGCGGCCCAGGAGAGCGAGATGTTCCGGGAGCTGCTGAACCGGCTCGTCGACGAGCGCCTCGAGGAGACGGCGGCCGACAAGTCCCACATCACGGTCTCGCCCGACGAGGTCGACAACGGCATCCGCCAGGTCGCGGCGCAGACGAAGCTGCAGCCGCGCGACGTCATCGCCGAGGCGAAGAAGCAGGGGCTCACCGAGCAGGACTACCGCGACGAGATCCGTCGCCAGGTCCTCGAAGGAAAGCTGATCCAGCTCCGCGTGCGTGGTCGGGTCCGTGTCACCGAGCAGGACGCGCGCGCCGCGTACGATCGCTGGCTCAAAGAAGTGACGCAGCAGCACCCGGTCGACCTCAAGATCATCGTGCTCCAGATCCCACCCGGCGCGACGGCCCAGACGGCGGCCGTGCGCGAGGCGCTCGGTCAGGAGATCGCCATCCGCGCCAAGCGCGGCGACGACTACTGCGAGCTGGTCACGCAGTTCAGCGAAGACCCGACGACGAAGAACACGTGCGGCTCGCGCGGTCCGGTTCCCATGAACGCGCTCTTCCCGGACCTCCAGCAGGCGGCGACGTCGTTGAAGCCTGGCGAGACGAGCTCACCGATCCCGTTCCGCGATCCGATGGGCAACTCGGCCATCCTCATCGTGCAGCTCGCGAGCGAGCAGCCAAAGGTCCCGCCGTACGACGCGGTGAAGGATCAGATGACGGAGCGCGCGTTCGGCGACGCCACGGAGCGCCAGCGCAAGCTGTGGCTCTCGGAGCTCCGACGCGGCGTGTACATCGACGTCCGGCTGTAGACGCGCTTCGCGCACGAGCGCGCACCGGCACGCTGGTCGACGGAGACGCCGTTCGTCCGCGGCTGGTCGGTGGAGCTACCTGCGCGCAGCGCGTAACTGCGCGGGATTAGGCCGGCATCACGGGGCACCGCTTATTGCAGTGTGGTCGGCATCGTGATGACGCTCGAAGGAGCTTCTTTCGACAGCTCCGGCAGCTTTGGCAACGATGAATCGCCCACGCTCATCCGACGCCGGCCCGCCGAGATGGAGCGCCGTCGCGCGACCGCGCTCGAGGTCCTCGCGGCCGTCCAGTGGCAGTCCACCGGGAACGGCCGCGGCCCC
>JAYTOQ010000264.1:0-2037 GCA_043747665.1 Polyangiaceae bacterium
GTTCCAGACGCAGGCCCGCCCGCGAGCGCGCGCACCGACGACGCCGGCAACGCCGACATCGCGCTGGGCGCGTCAGGTGCGCAAGCTGCGCAGGGATCGCGGGACGCGGACCTGCGGCTGGACGGCCGGAGCGTGCGGCGGGTGCGCCTTCGCTGAGCACGCGGTGTAGCGCGCCCGTGCTCGACGTCCATCGCGATGCGCCGTCGTGGAGCCGTGGATTTGATTGCGCGACTGTGCCACGACCACCCGCCGCCCTCGCGAGCCGACCACCCGCGCGAGTCGGGTCACACGGTCGCCCCCGCAGGCGTCAGATCATGCGCGGCGGCGCGCCGGCATCGGGAGCGGGCGGCGCGCCCGCGGGCGCGGATGACGCTGACGGCGGCAACGCGGGCGACGATCCCGAGGCCGGCACACCGGAGGCTCCCGGCGACGGGCGGCGCAGGACCCAGTCCGTGTTGTGGCGATGCACCTCGTCGGGGTCGATGACCACGCGGCGCGCGCATCCTGGCACGACTGCGGCCAGCACCAGCGCAATCGCCGCGCCGCGGGCCAGCGCGATCCGCCGGTAAACCAGCCTCCGCGAGCTCATCGCGCCTGCCTCTGCGGCGCGGCCGCACGCCGATCGAGCAGCGCCAGCACCGAGACGAGCAAGTCGCGAGACATGTGCGTCGACGCGTCGTCGACAGAGGCCTGGCGCGCGGCGTCGTTGCCGACTGCGCTCGATTCCACGCCCTTCACGTAGAGCTCTTTGTCCGCCACGGCGCCGTCGGGCCACGTCGCGGTGAGCACCACGTGGATGTCGGTCTCCAGGTCGACCGTGAACGCTTGCGGCTGCGGCTCCGTGAAGAACTGCAGCAACGTTCCCTCGATCCGTAGCGCGCTCCCGTGCGGCGCATCGTGCACGATGACGCCAACGGCACGCAGCTCCGACGCCAGACGCCGCGCCACCCACGCGCCGGGGTCCTCGGCGCAGAGGATGTCGGCGGTGTCGCCGTAGTAGCCATTTTTCTTCATCCCGCAGCGCCCGCGCTCGGGTCGCGCATCGACGAACGGACCGACCAGCACCACCTCGCGCCCGCCCGAGGGCGGCGCCGACTGCAGCAGCTTGGGCAGCGTGACCGTCGTCGTCGTATACGCACAGCCGTCGAGCAACGCGACCAACGCGAGCAGCGCGAGGCACGCGCACACTCTCGTCACCAGCGAGCGTCGAGCTCCCTGGGTCACGGGCTCGTCGGTCACGGGCCCGTCACAGGCGGCGGTGCGACCGGTGCGACCGGTGCGGGCGGCGCAGCGACCGGTGCCGGCGGTGCGGTCACGTCCCGGCCTTGCGCATCGCTCCCGCGCTCGACCTCGAACACGTGCGCGACGCCGGCGACGTAGGCAGCGCGATACACCTTGTTCGCCTCGGCGATGAACGCGACGGGCTCGACGGGATCACTCGGTCCACCGCCCGAGACGCCGATCTTGTGACGACCCGGCAACAGCTCGATGTGCAGGCGCGAGTCGCTCTCGAGCGGCGCGCGCACGTCCTCGTCGTCGAGCGTGATGAGATGCACCGAGTCGCTGCCTATGATGCGCAGCGTCGCGATCGTCTCGCGCGGACGCACGGGACCCCCGTATTGCTGCACGACGAAGGTCGGCCCCATGCACGCGGCAAGAGCCATCGCAAAAAGCAACACCACCAACGAACGCACGAGCTGTCGTGAAGCCACATCGGGAGGATACGCATGGCCGCCCCTGCGTGGCCAGCTACGCTGTTCGAGCCCGATGAAGCATCTTACCTCCGTTGCCTTGGCGTCGTTGCTGTCCCTCGCGCTCGTACCCCTCGCGTGCGCCGACAACGCGAACCCCGTCTCGAACACCTCGCCCGGCGACGGCGGCATCGATCCCGATGCGCGCGAGACCGGCACCGGCCCGATGCCGCAACCCGGCCAGCCGCACCCGAGCGCGAACCCGCAACCCAAGGTCACCGAGTGCACGCGCGCGCCGCTGACGCCGCCCGCGACAGGAACGTGCGGCGTGACGAAGGCGGGCACC
>JAYTOQ010000265.1:0-7267 GCA_043747665.1 Polyangiaceae bacterium
CCCGAGTCATGAGCGGCCGGATCATGGTCAAGCGTCGCGCGGGGGTGCTCGTCGCCGTCGCCGTCGCCGGTCTGGCGAGCGTGGTCAGCATGAGCGCCACCGGCTGCGGGTCGGAGCCTCGCGTGGTCCGCGTCTACGACGGGCGCATCGTGCAGGGCCGCTACGTTTCGCCCGAGGCTTACGCCGCATTCCTGCGCGGCGCGCTCGCGGAGGAGGCCGGTGATCTCAAGGCTGCCGCGGTGGCGTACGGACAGGCTGCCGGTGAGGACGACGAGGATCCCGAGGTCTACGCGCGACTCGGCGAGGTGCGCTGCAAGCTCGATCCGAAGGACGGCAACGCCGACCGCGCGTTCGGTCGCGCCGTCCATCTCGATGCCACCTACGCCGGCGCGCTCGCCGCGTGGAGCCGCTGCGCGAGCGCACGCGGGAGGAGCAGCGAAGCGCTCGACCTCGCGCGGCGCGCCGTCTCGGAGGATCCGAAGAACGTCGAGCTGCAAGCGCTCGCCGTGCACAGCGCTGCCAGGCACGCTGGTGCCCCGACCGGGCAGGGCGCGCTGGCCGGGCAGAGCGTGCAGGCCTCGCAGGGAGATCTCGCAGCCCGCGAGCAGGCGGTCGCGTTGACGCTCGCGCACGGCGAGAGCGCAGCGGCGTGGGATGCGCTCGCGGCGTGGGGCCGCTCGCATCGCGATGCGGAGCTGGTTGCGCGAGCGCTCGAAGGGCTCGTTCGCGCGGCGCCGATGCGCAGCCTCGAGGTCGAGAAGAGCGCCGTGGCGCTCCTCGAAGGCGGTGAGCTCGCGCTGGCCCGACGCGTGGCGTCGGCGCTCGTCGATGCGCCGCGCGAGATGGGAGTGCTCGCCCCGCGCGACGCCACGGTGGCACGGCTGGCCGTCGACGAGGCGCTGGTGCGCGGCGATCGGCTGGTGGCGCTGACGCGAGCGACGCGCGGCCATGTCGCGCTCGCCGAGGTAGCGGCGCGCGCGCTCGTGCAGGGCCAGCGCGAGATCGCCACGGCCGTCGCGACGCAGGTGACCGAGGCCGATCCCGGCGCGAGCGGAGCGGCGATGGTGAAGGCGTCGCTCCAGGGAGTGACGTCAGGCTTCGCCCACGTGACCGATCAGCCTCCCGAGCTGTGCGCGCTGGTCTTCGCCGATCGACTCGCGACGGCCGTGGGCGCAGACGTGGCGCGCCAGTGGCTCGCGCGGATCACGCGCACGCCGATGTCGAGCCGCGATCCCGTGGCGGGCCCGCTCGCCGTCGACCTTGCAGTGCGCGGCGTGCTCCCCGTGACGGACCTCCCCGCCGAGCTCCGCGCCTCCGCTCAACACGCGCGCGCCGCGGAGTAGCTCGTTCAGAACACCACGGGCACGGGCGTCGGGCGCGGCAGCGCGTCGGGCGCGATTGCTCCGCCGAGCTGACCGATGTCGTTCGCGCCCCAGCACACCGCCTGGCTTTTCGCGACGATCGCGCACGTGTGATGGCCACCGCAGGTGATCTCGCGCGCCCCGGTCAAGCCCATGACCACGAGCGGCGTCGCCGACTGACTCGGCGTGACCGTCCCGGCCGGGACGACGCCGTTGCCGAGCTGACGCTTGCCGTACCGAATGCGCCGCCGCCGTCGCCCATGTCAGCGGAGGACAGGGGCAGGACTGGCGCCGGCGTCCGCCGCACGGGCGCCGGCGTCGCGGTTCACGTTCCTGATCACGAGGTCGACCTTGTGCACGACGCCCACGACCACCGTGAGGTCGGCCTCGGCATTCGCGTCGATGTTCGGATGCGTGCTCTGCACCTTGAGCTTGCCCACGGGCAGACCATCGATGCGGTAGTACCCGGTCATCGCGCTCGACGCATGAAGGGGGTGCAGGAAGGCCCATACGTCGGCGACCACGTACTTGCGGTCGCGATCGACCAGCAGATGATGACCGGGGGTCTTCGGGTACATGCGCACGGCGTCCCCGTTGGGCGTCGCCATCATCAGCACCGGGCTCGGGCGCGGCTCGAGCACCGGCGACCAGAACTCGTTGGTGAGGTTCTTCACCTCGAGGCGCTGGCCGAACGTGAGCGTCACCGTGCGCTGCGTGTAACCGCAGCCCTCGATGCTGACCGCCCGCGCCTCCTTCTGCTCGGGCAGATAGAAGCCCTTGTATCCGGTGACCACGACGATGGCGTCGGCGAGAGGGCGCTCGCCCTTCGGTCCGCGCGGTCCCTCGCGGAAGGTGTGGCCCCAGATCTTCTCGGCGTCCGGACACTTCGAGAAGTCCTGCGCTAGCGGTGCGGGCGGCGCGGGATCACCCATGACGGTGACGGTCCCCTCGACGCTCCCCGTCGGACCGGCATAAGGCGGAAGCTTGTCGGGGTTCACGGCGGCGGCGACGCTCGCCGTCGGTAGCGGCGTCGCGTTGAGCGCGCCGCCGTCGGGGACGGTCATGGGCGCAGCGTCGACCGTCGCCGCGGAAGCGTCAGCGATGTCTGCGCCGCCGCCAGCGCTCTTGTTGCAGTCTGCACATCCGGCGATCGCGGCAGGGAAGAGCACGGCGATGCCGAGCGCGAGCGATATGAACGTAAAGCGCGACGCCACGGCGCGTCTCCGGCTCAGCTCGCGCCGAAGACCGAGGCGGCCTTGATCGCCATGTCGAGCGACTGGCTCGGCACGATGCCGAGCAGGACCACCAGGATCGCGGAGAGGAGAAGCGCCGCGGTGACGTATCCCGAGCGCATCGGCGTCGCGATGGGCGCGCCGGCGGCCGGCTCGCGCATGTACATGAACACCATGACGCGCAGGTAGTAGTAGACCGCGATGACGCTGTTGAGGAACGCCACCACGGTGAGGGCGTAGAAGCCCGAGTCGATGGCGGCGCGGAAGATGAACCACTTGCCGAAGAAGCCCGCGGTAGGCGGCAGTCCGGCCAGCGAGATCAGGAACAGCGAGAAGGCGAGCGCTGCCGGCGGATGGCGGCGGCCGATGCCGGCGAGATCCTCGAAGGTGACCGCCTCCTTGCCACGACTACCGCAGTAGATGAGCGCGCCGAACGCGCCCGCGGTCGAGACCGTGTACGTCAGCAAGTAGAAGAGGACGCTCGAGACGCCCTGCGACTGCGAGTGCATGCACGCGACGACGCCGACGAGGAGGTACCCGGCGTGAGCGATGCTCGAGTAGGCGAGCATGCGCTTGACCGACTCCTGCTGACCCGCGACGAGGTTGGCGACGGTCATCGTGATGACCGCGATCCACGCGAGCGCCGGAGGCCAGCCTGCCGACCAGGACATCGAGGCCTTGTCGCCGAAGCACGTGAGGAGAACGCGCAGCATCATGGCGAAGGCGCCGGCCTTCACCACCGAGCCCATGTACGTGGTGGCCGGGGTCGGCGCGCCCTCGTAGGCATCGGGTGTCCACATGTGGAACGGCACCGCGCTCACCTTGAAGAGGAGGCCGGCGAGCACCAGCACCAGCGCGATGATCATCATGGGCGACTTCTCGCCGCCCTTCTTCACCGCCTCGCCGATGCCGGCGAGATCGGTGTGGCCCGTCGCGCCGTAGAGCAACGCGAAGCCGTAGAGCAGGAGCGCCGCGGCAAACGCGCCGAGGAGGAAGTACTTGAGCGCGCCCTCGGCAGAGCGCGGTGACGTGCGGCGGAACGCGGTCAGCGAATACGCCCCGATCGACATGGTCTCGAGGCCGAGGAACACGATCAGCACGTCGCCGGCAGCCGCGAGCATCATCGCGCCGATGGTCGCGAAGAGCAGCAGCATGTAGAACTCGCCGCGCTCGATCTGGTGCTCGGGCAGGTAGCCGCCCGCGAGCAGCGCCGCGAGTGCGCCGCCGAGACAGAGCAGCGCGTCGAAGAAGATCGTGAAACGATCGATAACGATCCACGGCGCGAGCATGCTGCGCTCGGTGACGTCCTCGACGCCGTAGAGCCACACCCCGATCGAGAACGCGAAGCCGGCCGCGAAGATCATCGTCGTGCCGAGCGCGAGCCCGCCGCGCCGACCGGGTTGAGCGAACGCCTCGGCGAGCATCAGCAGGAGGCCGCCGACCGCGAGAACGAGGAGAGGAGAGAGGATGAACGCGAGCGCCATGGTTGGTTCGGGCCTGGTTCAGGGAGCCGAGTCGGCGCCGGAAGGCGCCGCGGCGGTGGACGGGTTCTGGGCGTTCGCAGCGGTCTTCGGAAGCTGCGGCGCGTCCGGACGGCGCGGCACGAGCTTGATCGGACCGCGGTAGTAGCCGGGTGCCGGGTTCATCTCGGTGCGCGCGCTCATGTCGGAGATGGTCCGCGCGACCGCATCACGCATCTGCGAGAGCAAATTGTTTGGCGCAAGGCCGATGACGAAGATGGCGATGATGAGCGGCGCAACGGCCAGCATCTCGCGGGTGTTGATGTCCCGGAGGTTGCGGTTCTCGTCGCGGGTGATGGGGCCGAAGAACATCTTCTGCACCGCGGTCAGCATGTAGAGCGCCGCGATGATGACGCCGAGGGCGGCGCCCACGGCCTGGATGCCGTTGACGTGACCGAGCTTGTTCGACACGAACGTGCCCGTGATGATCAAGAACTCCCCGGTGAACCCGTTGGTTCCCGGGAGACCCACGCTGGCCATCGTCGCGATGACGAAGAGCGCGGCGTAGACCGGCATGACCTTCGCGAGGCCGCCGAACTCGTCGAGCATGCGCGTGTGGCGGCGGTCGTAGATGACGCCGACGAGCAGGAAGAGCGCGCCGGTGGAGATGCCGTGGTTCACCATCTGGAGAACCGCGCCTTCGATGGACGACTGCGTCGCTGCGAAGAGGCCGAGCATGACGTATCCGAGGTGAGCGACCGACGAGTACGCGACGAGTCGCTTCACGTCGTCCTGGCGCCACGCGCAGAAGCCGCCGTAGAGGATGCCGCCGAGGACCGCGACGCCCGCGAGCGTGGCCGCGAGCTCCGATGAGGCCTCGGGGAAGAGGCCCATGCAGAAGCGCAGGTAGCCGTACGTGCCCATCTTGAGCATGACGGCGGCCAGGATGACCGAGCCCGCCGTCGGCGCCTCGGTGTGCGCGTCCGGTAGCCACGTGTGCACCGGGAACATCGGTACCTTGGTCAGGAACGATGCTGCGAACCCGCAGAACAAATAGATCTGGATGTTGCGCGGGAGAACGATGCGCTGCAGCTCGAAGTAGTCGAATGACGTCGGCCCGCCGGTGACGCGGCCGTACGTGTACGCGAGGTACAGGATGGCGGCGAGCATCAGCATCGAGCCGGTCATCGTGTAGAGGAAGAACTTGAGCGATGCCTTGATGCGGTTGGTGCCGCCCCAGACGCCAATCATCACGTACATCGGGATGAGCATCAGCTCCCAGAAGACGTAGAAGAGGAAGAGATCGAGCGCGACGAACGCGCCGATCATCGCCGCCTCGAGGAGCAGGAGCGCGAAGCACCAGTCCTTGATGCGCGTGCTCACCGAGCCGAACGACGCGTAGGCGGCGATGGGGACGATGAAAGCCGTCAGGATGACTAGCCACAGCGAGATGCCGTCGAGCGCCACGTGATAGTGGATGCCGAAGCGCTCGATCCAGACCACGTCCTGGTTGAAGTGGTACGTGCGCCCCATGTCGACGCGCATGAGCGGGATGGTCGCGAGCAGCGTCCCGATCATCACGAGGAACGTCGTCGCCTTGAGGAGACGCGGCTGCTGCCGCGGCAAGAAGAGGATGCCGATCGCGCCGGCGAGCGGCAGGCCGATGAGCCAGGAAAGGATGGTGCCTGACTCTGTCGCGGGCGCTGCGAGATCGGCCTCGGTGACGACGGCAGCCGAGCTCGGCCACATCCGCATCATGAAGATGGCGAAGAGCGCCGCGATGACGGCCAGTGGGAAGCGCACGCTCCACGCGCCCACGTGACGGCCACGCGGGACGAGCGCGCCGACCGCGGCTGCGATGAGCACCGGCACGATCGCGCCGAGCGTGGCGTTGGCCGCGCTGAACGAGGCGCGGTCCTTGCCGCTCGCGCCGAGGAGCTGCGTGAGCACCACCACCACGATGATGAGCGCGAGCGCGAAGAACGTCGGCGCGATCCAGGTCGGACGGCCCGGGGGGGATGAACGCGGGGTCACGACGGGCTGCGATGTCTTGGATGCCATGTCGCTCACCGTTCTCCCAGCTCGAGCTTCACGGGCTTTTCGACCTTCGGTCGCGACATCGTCACTTCCTTCGCCGGCGTCGGCGGGAAGAGCCAGCGCACCACCGGGAGATCGAGCGCGTTGCTGAACGAGTTCTTCACTTCGACCTTCACCGTCTTCGAGGTGCCTTCGTCGAGGTGGACCTTCAAGCTGTCACCAGGTCCGAACTTCTCGTTCTGCGGCGCGCCCTTCGCGTCCGGGAACCAGCGGTAGCCGTAGCCGGTGCCGGGCGCGGCGCTGACGACGTAGTCGCCATTGCCGAGGTCGGCGACGGTGGCGTCGGCGTGCGGCTGGATGAAGAACCAGCCGACGATGGCGAGGCCGAGCACCATCATCGCCGCGTAGACGTGGACGACGCCGTTCTGCACGACGCGGAGCACCGTGCCGAGCGCGGCGACGATCAGCGCGGTGAGGCGAGCGATGATGAAGTCGACGAGCCCTTGATCCACCGACGCAGCGGTGTCGGCGAGCGCATCGACGCCGACGACGATGCTGCGGTCGTAGACGTAGTCGAGGCCGACCGCGCGCTCCTTCACGCAGTGATACGCGAGCCAGATGCCGCCGAGGACGAGCGCCCACGGAACGATCATGTGAGCGGTGAAGGCCTCCTTTGCGTTCACGCCGAGGATGACGCCGCCGAGGACCACGAAGAGGACGCCGCTGAAGCCGGCGGCGAGCTTGGTCGCGCCGCTCAGGTACGCGACCTCGTGCTTGCCCTTCTGCACCACGTAGGCCCAGTAGGCGATGTACGTGCCGACCGCGAAGGCGAGGAACGCCGCCACCGTCGAGATCCACTCGCGCGAGTGCACCGTGTGCTCTTCGGGCAGGTGGATGCCCTTCGAGGCCTCCTCGAAGACCGGCTCGAGCCAGTGGTCCATCGGGAGAAAATCGAAGTGCGGGCTGATCATCTTGATCATGCCCGGATTGAAGAGGCCCGCGACGATGGCCGCGGTGCCGAGAATGATGAGCGGGATGGTGATCGCGCGCGGCGACTCGGCAGGCGGCGGGCCGGGCATCGAGAGGTCCTCCTCGTGATGGTGCCCGTCGTGATCGCCTTCACCTGCCTCGTGGTCGGCGTGGCCGTCGTCATCGGCCGCGGGGTGCTTGCCGCTCT
>JAYTOQ010000266.1:0-6065 GCA_043747665.1 Polyangiaceae bacterium
CCTCGGTGCCTCCCCCGAGCTCGTCACGCCTGCGCGTCGGCGGCGGCCCCTCTGCCGTCGACCGCGCTCGCGCGTACCTGGCGAAGTGTGAGCCTGGAATATCGGGCAGCGGCGGCAGCGCGACCACGCTGAAAGCGGCGATATGCATGGCGCGCGGTTTCGCGCTTTCGGAGGCTGACGCTTTCAGCTTGATGGTTGGCGAATACAACCCTCGATGCCAGCCGCCTTGGTCGGAACGAGATCTCCAGAAGAAGATCGCTGACGCCGCCCGACTCGAGCACTTTCCCCTCGGCTTCCTACTCGAGCGGGAGCGTGCGCGATGACTATCGAGCTCCGCGACTATCAGCACGCCGCCGTCTCGCGCGTCCGGGACGCGATGCGTGACGGCGGGAAGCGCGTCGTGCTCGTTCTGCCGACGGGCGCAGGCAAGACCCGCACGGGCGCCGCCATCGTCGAGCGCGCCGTCCTCCGCCGTCGCACCGTCGTGTGGCTGGCGCACCGGACCGAGCTCGTCGAGCAGACCGCCAAGACGCTGCACGACCATGGCCTTCCCGTCGGCGTCGTCTCGGCCTCGAGCGCGTGGGCCGTCGACCACGCGGCGCCCGTCCAGGTCTGCTCGGTTCAGACGCTGCTCGCTCGCGAACGGCGACCCCCCGCGGACCTTCTGATCTGGGACGAGTGCCACCACGCCAGCGAATCCGCCCCCGCGTGGGCGGCTCTGCTGCAGGCGTACCCGGCCGTCCCCACCATCGGCCTGACCGCCACGCCCGAGCGCGGCGACGGGTCCGGGCTCGCCCCGTTGTTCGATCGCCTCGTCGTCGGGGTCACGGTGCGCGAGCTCACCGCCGCGGGTCACCTCGTGCCGTGCGAGGCCATCCGGCCCGGCCGGCTTCTCAAACCCGGGCAGCTCGCGCGCGAACCGCTCGCCGCGTACCTCGAGCACGCGCCCGGGCAGCAGGGCTTCTTGTTCGCCAAGAGCGTCGAGGACGCGCAGCGCTACGCGGCCGAGTTCACCACCGCGGGCATACGTGCAGTGTGCATCCACGCCGGCACGCCACCGCACGACCGCGCCGTGGCCCTCGAGCTGTTCAAGCAGGGCGTCGTCCGCATCCTGGCGAACGTCTACATTTTCACCGAGGGCACCGACCTGCCGATGGCGCAGGTTTGCATCCTGGCGCGCGGTGCCAGCACGGCAGGGATATACCTGCAGATGGTCGGGCGGGTCCTCCGGCCCCATCGCAGCAAACGCAGCGCGACGCTCATCGACCTACGCGGCGTCTCGCACGTCCACCTGATGCCCGAGGACGAGCGGCTCTACTCGCTCGAGGGGAAGGGCATCACCTCGAGCGAAGTCGCCAAGTGCAAGGTGTGCTCGCAAGCGCTCGGCCCGGCGGGCTACCCGTGCGCGTGCGGGTACGCACCGGCCGCCGGTGACGAGCGCGGCGGCGTCGACGAGGTCACGTCGGATCCCCTCGTGCGGTTCGCCAGGATGATCGCCCAGGGCCCGCAGCAGCGCTTCGAGACGCTGGTGCGGTGGCTCCGAGCGGCCGACGCGAAGGGCCACAAGCGCGGCGCGGTCCGGCACAAGTGGCGCGCGGTCTACGGCGAGCTTCCCGACTCGGAAGCCTGGGCCAAGGCGTGCGCCGAAGCGGACCGATCGGCGGTCGCGGCATGAACGCCGAGACGATCTGCGCGTGCGGTCGCCAGAAGTACCGGCGCTCGGCCAAGTGCCAGACGTGCGCATTCGCCGAGCGCAAGGGCGCCCTGAATCGGCCTGACCGACCGCACGACGCGAAGGGGCGCTACTCATGAGCGAGGCGCAACTTCAAGCAGCGATCCATGACGCTATTGCGCTTACCGGCAAGGCTCTTCTCTGGCGCCTGAATACAGGGCAGATCGGCCGTATTCGCTTCGGCCTGGGCGTCGGCGGCGCGGACCTCGTCGGGCTGCTGCGCCCGCACGGCAGGTTCTTCGCGCTCGAAGTGAAGACCGCGACGGGCCGGATGACGCCCGAGCAACTGGCGTGGGCGCGGGCGGTGACTGCGACGGGCGGGTTCGTGGCGTGCGTGCGGTCGGTGGATGAGGCGCTCGAGGCTTTGAAGGAGGCGACACGATGAGTCTGCTGATTCCCGTAGCGGTAGACACGTCGATGCGCCTCGTGCATGCGCACGCAGCAAAAAAGGGAAGCGAGTACCGATGCCCGTCATGCGGCGATATCGTCATATGGCGTCGATGCGATGACGTGAAGCGCCGGAGCCACTTCGCACACTCGCCCAGTTCTTCGTGCAGCGGCGAGAGCGCTACGCACGCGTCGGCGAAGCGCATGGCGGCGCAGATCCTTGGCGATTGGCAGCGAGGCGAGACGCCGCGGCCCATGCTGTCCTTTCCGTGCATCAAGGGCGCAGTCGAATGCGATCGCGTATGGCTCCCAGTGGTGGCCACTACGGAGTTGCCACAAATAGAGAGGATGTTGGACTGCGGATATATACCCGACGTCTTCGCGTCGCCGCTCGCTATCGAGGTACTCTTTCGGCACCCGATTCCCGCCGTGAAGGTCGATGCGTATCATCTCGCGTCGATACCCTGGATCGAAGTCGACGCCGAGGGCCTACTCGAAGACCCACCGCGCTGGCAGATTGTTCGAGCAGACGAACTGCCAGTATGCGGCGCATGTTCCTCACGTCTCCAAGCGGAAGCCAGGCGTGTGGCAAAAGAGCGAGAGCAGGCCGCCGGTGCCGTTCGCGCTCTAGGGCGCGAACTTGCCGATCGACGAAGGGACCTCGGGGCGATCGATGAGTCGGTGAAGCGCGCCGAGTCGATGGCGACGGACCGAATCGCGGACGCGCAACGAAGTGCCGCGCAGGCGAACGAGTTTGCCAGCAAGGCAGTGGCAAGAGCGATGGACGCCGCCGATCGCGACAAGGTACGGCTCCTGAAGGAGGCCGAGGCGGACGTAGGCAAGCTTCGCGAGACCGAGGAGCGGCTCGCTTTTGTCTCGAAGTCGTTGGCCCCGCTCGAGGCACGCTTTGCCAAGCTCATGGCCTTCGAGAGGGCCGCAGCGCTCGCCGTCGACGCTAAAGGTCGCCCACTTCGTCTCGGGCAGACCGTCCAGTTTGTCGTCGAAGAGCGGGGGGGCGGACGCATTGTTGTGGAAACAGGCGTTCTCTGGGCGGTCTCGCCTGATGGCTGGGGGCTCTGGACCGACGCATCGAAGTCTTCGCACATCACGAAGATGTCGAACTTGCAGGCCTGTCGAGCGCCCACCGGATTCGAGGCTGCATGATGGCGATTCGCGAGTTCACGAACGGCGCAGCGTCCGGCGACGATCACGACGTTCCACACTTCGACGACGAGATCGCCAGCGACGACCGCCCCGAGGTCAGGCTCGTCAGTGCGAGCCCCCATCAGGCCATCGACGAGATCGTCGAGCACCTTCACCTCGACCGCCAGCTCTACGTGCGCGGTAAGGCGCTCGTCACGATCGTCGGGGCCCTGCCTCCGCGCGAGGACGATCGCGCGCCCGCCGCCGAGTCGACGCCGATGATCGTCCCCATCGAGCACGCCACTTTGACCGAACGAATCACGCGCACGATGCGCATCGTCCGCCGGAAGCCGCTCTCGAAGACCGCGCAGGCTGTCGTCGACGCCGGCGGGCGCGGTCCGGCCGCCGAGTACATCCCCACGCTGCCGCCCCCGGGCGTCGTCTCGGGCGTGCTCGCTCGCAAGCAATGGCCGCTACGCCACCTCGCGGCCGTGTCGGAGACGCCGATCTTGCGCCCCGACGGCTCGGTGATGCAGGACCCCGGATATGACCGCGCGACCGGGTACGTCTACCGGCCGGGCTGCGCGTTTGCTCCCGTACCGCTATCCCCATCCCAGGCCGATGCCGCAAAGGCCCTCGCCGAACTGAACGAGGTCTTCGCCGACTTCCCGTACGTTGACGACGCTGCGCGCATGGTGCCGATCGCGGCCATCCTTACGCTTCTCGCGCGCTCCGCCATCCACGGCGCGGTCCCGGCGTTTCTGCTCGATGCCACGACGCGCGGCTCGGGGAAGACGCTGCAGGCCGACGCCGTCTCGGCCGTGGCCCTCGGTCGATCGGCGGCTCGGAAGTCCTACCCCGTCGAGGAGGAGGAGCTCGGCAAGATCCTCGCGGCCTACGCCACCGCGGGCGCTCGCCTCGTGCTGTTCGACAACGTCACGCGCGAGTTCGGGGGCGGCGAGCTCGACCAATGCCTCACCGCCCGCGACACCGTCGAGCTGCGCCCCCTGGGCCGGACCGAGATCCTGAAGCTGCCTTGGGCCGCCGTCATCATGGCGAGCGGGAACAACATCGTGCTCGGTGAAGACACGGTGCGCAGGGTCCTCGTCGCGCGTCTCGAGACGCCCCTCGAGAATCCCGAGGACCGCACGAACTTCAAGCACCCCCAGCTGTTCGAGTGGATCCTCGAGGAGCGCCCCCGCCTCGTCGTCGCCGCCATGACGATCCTTCGCGCGTTCGCCCGACTCGGTGGCCATCAGCACGACGGCAAGGCGTGGGGGTCCTTCGAGGCGTGGTCGCGGCTCGTGCCGGGCGCCATCATGTTCGCGGGTGGCGCCGATCCGATGCTGGCGCGCCCGAGCATCGAGCAGCACGCCAGCGATGCGTCGCGCGCGCTGGTGGCAGTCTTGGAGTACCTGCCGAGGCTCGACGTCCTCGGCGGCGGCATGACCGTCCGCGAGATGGTTACCGCGCTTTACCCCGAGAAGACGTCCGCTGCCGACCGGCGGGCAGACGGCCTCGACCCGCTGCGCGACGCCCTCGAGGCTTGGGCGCCACCGAAGCTTGGTCAGCCCCCGTCCCTGCAGACGTTGGGACTCCGGTTCCGCAGCCACATCGGGCGCCACGTCGGCGGCAGAAAGATAGCCAGGGTGGGCGACCCGGCCGGGAAAGGAGCGGCGCGATGGATTGTAACGTGAGGGGGACCCTGGTGGGACCCTGGTGGGGCTTTATGTTCGAGTCCCACCTCACCGATGGTCACGATTCTAGAGCTCGAATCGATCTACGGGGGACTTGGTGGACTTTCTTTACCCCTAAGAAAGGAATTAAGAAAAAAAAAGGTGAGCCTTGGGACGGGGGGGCTCCCCGAAGTCCTTCCGGGTCCCCCCCCTCGGCGACGTGCGATCAAGCACTTACGACGGGTTGCGACTTGCTGACGCGTTTGCCGCATGCAGTGAGGCTTCAGGGCGCACCTGGCGATCTGTCTCGTCACGCTGCCGGACCCGAAGGCCAGTGGTCGCGCTTACTTGAAGCCGTGACGTCAGAGCCCGTCGATCACCGCCTTCGCCGCCTTGCCCTTGTCGAGGCGACTCCTCCCCCGCCCGCGAAACGTCAGCCGAAGCGAGGCAAGGCGCGTGACGTCGAACAGGAGGCGGCCGAATGAGGCGCGACGTGCTTGAGGAGTTCTGCGAGGCCCAGACGCTTCGCCAGCGCGCCTTCTCCTACGAGTTCGGGGAGCTGCGTTCGTTCCGCGCACCCGCATATCGAGCCGCCAACCGGGACGCAATCCAAGCGCGGGACCGGGAGGCGTATGCCACGGATGCCGTGAGGCGAGCGCAGGTGAGAGCCCGCGTCAGGCAGTGGGCCGCAGCCAATCCCGACCAAATGCGGGAGCGGAAACGGAAGTGGCGGGAGAGAAATCTGGAGCATGTCCGCGCCTACCACCGCGCGTATTACCTGCGGCGCAAGGCTGCTCGAGTGTCGCCATGAGCGAGACGCTGAAGTTCGATGCGCCCGCCCCCGCGCCTGCCCCTGTTGTCCCGCTGGGCCCCGAGCGTGTGGTCATCCGGCGGGACGTATGCGCCGCTGGTCGGCCGGTGTTCTGGGTGTCCGTGCGTCGCGACGGACGGGGGAGCACCGAGATGCGGTTCACGCCCCGCCAGCTGGCGGACCTTTACGGGCTCGCGGGGGCCATCCTCGCGGGTGAGGGGCCATGAGGGCCCGCAACGCCGTCCTGGGGCATCCTGGGCGGACGGCGGGGCCATCGCGCGAGGGGGGTGGGTCTACAGTGTTTGGGGACCCTGAC
>JAYTOQ010000267.1:0-3354 GCA_043747665.1 Polyangiaceae bacterium
CCCGCGCCCGCGCCCGAGACCCCGTCGCTCCTCGACGACCTCCGCCGGCGCATGGACGCCATCCTCACGCGCACCCGCAGCGAGCCGGCGCGCGAGCTCCCGGCCGTCGATTGTCCGGAGCTGCCGTTCTGTGTCGAGCGCACCGAGCTCGGCCCGCTCCACGTCCGCACGCTCCGTCTCTCCGGCGGCCATCGAGTAGGTCGCATCCCCATCACCGGCGCGCGGACGGCATCGAGCGAGCTGCTCGCGCTCCTCGCGCTCGACCCGCGACTCGCCGCTTGCGATCTGTCCGGCGCGCTCTACCTCGACACCGAGACCACCGGGCTCGGGCCCGGCGCGGGCACCGTCGCGTTCCTGATCGGCCTCGCGTTCTGGGATCACGACATCGGCCTCGTCTGCGAGCAGCTCCTCGTGCGCCAGCTCGGTGAGGAGGCGCCCGTCCTCGCGCGCGTCGCCGAGCGCATCAAGCAGGCATCGATGCTGGTGACCTTCAACGGCAAGAGCTTCGATCTACCGGTCCTCCGCACGCGTTTCGTCATGGGTCGCTCGGCGTTCCCCGATGAGCCACCTCATCTCGATCTCGTGCATGTCGCGCGTCGGCTCCATCACGGACGCGGCTTCGGCGCGCGCCTCGGCGCCGTCGAGCGCGAGGTCCTCGGCTTCGTACGCGAGAACGACGTGCCCTCCGGCGAGGTGAGCCAATGCTACCTGCATTTTCTCCGCACCGGGGACACGCGCGCGCTCATGGGGGTCGTCGATCACAACTTGTGGGACGTCGTATCCATGGCCGCCATCGTCAGCCTCTACGGTGAGCCGCTCGAAGGCAGCATGCTGCACGCCGAGGATCTCGTGGGCGTGGCCCGTACCCTCAAACGTGCAGGATACAAAGATCGCGCCTACGAGGTGGTCGACACGGCGCTCGCGCGCGGCGCGGGGGACGCCGGCGTGCGGGCCCGCGCCGAGATCTCGAAGGCCCGCGGCGACAAGGCCCGCGCGCTCGCGGACTTCGAGGCGCTCGCGAAGTCCGTCGACGATCCCACGGTGCGGCTCGAGCTCGCCAAGCTCTACGAGCACCACGCCAAGGACGCCGCCCGCGCGCTCGCCGTCGTCGAGGCCGGCACCGGTGAGAAGGAGGACCGTCGCGCGCATCGCGCCGCACGTCTCGCTGCCAAGATGTCTCGACCAGCCGCGCCAGCGCCTCGACCCGCGCGAGCCGCGCGAGTCGCGCGAGTCGCGCGAGTCGCGCGCGTGAAGCCGAGCACCAGCGGCAAGCTGTGGTAAAAATGCGGCGAGCCATCGCCCATGTCCGACGACGCCATTCACGTTAGCCCCGCTAGCCCCGCCACTCCCGCTAGCCCCACCCACGCGTCGCCCCGCGACGAGCATCCGTATCAGCCCGCGGCCATCGAGCCGAAGTGGCAGAAGGTCTGGGAGGAGCAACGGACCTTCCGCACCGTGCGCCGGCCAGGTCATCCCAAGATGTACGTGCTCGACATGTTCCCGTATCCGTCGGGAACGGGGCTGCACGTCGGCCATCCCGAGGGCTACACGGCGACCGACATCATCAGTCGCTACAAGCGCATGCGCGGCGTCGACGTGCTGCACCCGATGGGGTGGGACGCGTTCGGCCTTCCCGCCGAGCAGCACGCCATCAAGACCGGCACGCACCCGCGCGCTACGACGCTCGCGAACATCAACAACTTCCGCCGCCAGCTGAAGATGCTCGGCTTCAGCTACGACTGGGAGCGCGAGGTCGACACCACCGATCCCGGCTACGTGAAGTGGACGCAGTGGATCTTCCTGCAGCTCTTCAACCGCGGCCTGGCGTTCCAGCAGTCGAACATGCCGGTGAACTGGTGCCCGGCGCTCGGCACCGTCCTCGCCAACGACGAGGTCACCGCCGACGGACGCAGCGACGTCGGCGGCTATCCCGTCGAGAAGCTCCGCATCCGCCAGTGGTCACTCCGCATCACTCAATATGCGGACCGTCTGCTCGCGGGCCTCCAGGGCCTCGACTGGCCGGAGACCAAGGCGAAGCAAGCGCATTGGATCGGCCGCAGCGAAGGCGCCAACGTCGAGTTCGCCGTCGACGGTCATCCCGGCGAGACGATCACCGTCTTCACGACGCGCGTCGACACGCTCGCGGGCGCCACCTATGTGGTCCTCGCGCCCGAGCACGCGCTCGCGCAGACCATCTCGGCGCCGGACCATCGCATCGCGGTGAAGACCTACGCCGACATCGCCAACGCCAAGAGCGACATCGTGCGGAGCGACGCCGGTCGCGAGAAGACCGGCGTGCCGACCGGTGCGCTCGCGATCAATCCCATCAACGGCGAGAAGATCCCGGTCTTCGTCGCCGACTACGTCATCGGCAGCTATGGCACCGGTGCGGTCATGGCCGTGCCCGCGCACGACGAGCGCGATCACGCATTCGCCTTGAAATACGGGCTTCCCATCATCCGCGTCGTCGATCCTGATCCGTACGCCAAGCCTGGCGCGAAGGCCGTCGACATCGAGAAGGAGGCCTTCACCGACGACGGCGTCGCCAGCGAGGCCGCCGTCACGCGCGCAAGCCTCGGAGCGCCCGTCGCGAAGGGCATGCCGAGCGCAGAGGTGCGACGCGTCGTGGCCGACTGGCTGACCGCGAAGGGGCAGGGGAGCTCGAAGATCACCTACAAGCTCCGCGACTGGGTCTTCTCGCGGCAGCGCTATTGGGGCGAGCCCATCCCGATCTACTTCCCGGTCGACGTCGCAGATGCGCACGGCGACCCGCGCGTCCCCGGCGCAAACGTCACCATCCACTACGACCAGCCGATCGCGGTCTCCGAGTCCGAGCTGCCGCTTCTGCTCCCCGATCTCGAGGACTTCAAGCCCGGCACCGATCCCGCGGGTCCGCTGGCTCGCGCCGTCGACTGGCGCTTCTTCCAGCGCGACGGCGAGTGGTTCGCGCGCGAGACCAACACGATGCCGCAGTGGGCTGGGTCGTGCTGGTACTACCTGCGCTACCTCGATCCGAAGAACACGGCGTCGGGCTGGACGAGCGAGGACTACGACGCATGGATGCCGGTCGACCTCTACGTCGGCGGCTCCGAGCACGCGGTGCTCCATCTCCTCTACGCGCGCTTCTGGCACAAGGTCCTCTTCGACATGGGCCTCGTGAAGACGGACGAGCCGTTCACGAAGCTGGTTCACCAGGGGCTCATCCTAGGCACGTCGTACCGGTATTTCAGTACCATCACGGCGGATCCGGCCGCTCGCCGCCTCGTCCCCGGCACCGCCAAGGTGCTGCGCCCCACCGACCCGCCGGAGATCCGTCTCGCTGAGACCAACGAGCTGGTCGAAGAGCAATGGGCT
>JAYTOQ010000268.1:0-1633 GCA_043747665.1 Polyangiaceae bacterium
GCTGCGCTCCTCGCCGGCGGTGCCCTCGGCGCGAAGAGGTATCTGCACGACGGGCGCGGCGGGGGTGCGCAGCGCGTCGAGGACGGAGCGAGCACGACACCAAAAACGCAAGCGACGAGCGCGACGCCGGATGCGGTTCCCGTGCCGTCGGGCGCGATCAACACCCCGCCGCCGACCACGATCACCGCGATGACCGCGGAGACACCGGCGCCGAGCCCGATCGACGCGAAGGGACCGAAGCACGGTGGACCCAACGTGCACGGTGGAGGCAAGGGATCCGTCGAGGCCACTCCCGCCGTCACCACCGCGGGCGGCACGGTCCCCGCGATCCCCGCGTTCGCCGCCGCGCCGGTCCCGCCGCCGCCGGATCCGCCGGCTGTGGTGGTCGCGCCCGCCCCGGCACCGCCGCCTGCCGTCGTCACGCCTCCGCCGTCGCCCGCGTTCAACGCACAGTCATGTCGCGTGACCTCCGCGCCCGTGCGTGCGAACGGCTCCACGAACGCGAAGGACCTCCAGCTCGGCAACGCCGTCGGCACCGTGACGTCGTGCGCGCGAAGCCTGCTCCACGAGAAGCCTGCCGGCCCGATCAACGCGACGGTGCAGGTGCGCTTCAGCGATAGCGGTCAGTTCCGCGGCTCGACGTGCCCGTCGTGCCCGCCCTCGCTCCAGACCTGCGTGTCCGGTGCGGGGCGCGGAATGAGCGTGAAATTCCGCAGCGGCGACGTCACCGGCGAGCCGTCTTACGACGTGCCGATGACCATTACCTGCGACTGAATCGCGTGTAGCATCGGCGCCGTCGCGCGCCTGTCGACACCGACTCGGAACCCAGCTGCAACGGAGCCGACGACGAATGATGCTGCGCCCTCTTGCTGCGGCTGCCGCTGCTGCGCTCGTGACCATCACCGCCTCCGCGTGTCAGCGCGGTGAAGGGCTCGATCCGAGCAAGATGCCGGAGAGCGTCCGCGCCGACTACGAGCTCTTCGCCAACCGATGCTCGAAGTGCCATTCGCTGGCGCGTCCCCTCACGTCGAACATCACCGACGACGAGCAGTGGGTGCGCTACGTGAACCGCATGCGACGGCAGCCCGGCAGCGGGATCTCGCGCACCGATCAGGAGGGCATCCTCCGCTTCCTCAAGTACTACGCCGCCGATCTGCGTCGCGCGCAGGCCGAGAAGAATGCGCCGCCTGCGCCGCAAGCCGTGCCCGTGCTCACGAAGGAGAATCCGTCGCCGCCGCCCGCGCCGGGCGCGACGACGACGACCACCACCGACGCGGGAGCACCGTGATGCGCTCGTCGCGCTTCCTCCTCGTCGCGCTGGCTTTGCTCGTCGCCGCGCTGCTCGCCCTCGCGACACCAGCCAGCGCGATCGAGCGCAACTTCGCGGGCTCTGCGCAGCTCGATTACCAGTTCGTTCCGACGGCTCGCTCCGCGCAGGCGTCACCAAAGACGTTCGACGGCTTCACGATGGAGTTCGCCGCCAAGCTCGCCGTCGACTTCTCGGACAAGATCTCCGCGAACATGAAGGTCTGCTACGGCTGCCACGGCTTCGAAGCGGACATGATGTACTTCGACCTGCGCGTCGCCGACGAGCTGAACTTCCGCATCGGCCGCTTCAGCCCGAGCTTCGGTG
>JAYTOQ010000269.1:0-1849 GCA_043747665.1 Polyangiaceae bacterium
CGCATGGCGGCCGTCTGCTGCGCCGCCTGCAGCGCGATGAACGCGTTCCGCGTGCGTCCGGCAAGATCGGAGATCTCGGCGATGAGGCGGAACTTCACCTGTTCGCGCTGCGCCTTCGCGAGCTTCTTGCGCGAGGGCATCAAGAGGAGGTCGAGGAAGTCCTGCGTGAGACCGAAGATGAGCGGCGGGCTGCTGAGAGCATCGCGCTCGCTCGCGGTGTAGCTCGCCGTGAAGACCGGGTTCTTGAGGAGGCCGGCCTGCACGACGTCGGCCTGCGCGATGCTGAGGTCCTCGTACGTCGCGATCAGGGTGGGGTTGTTGAGGAGCGCGATCTGCACGGCCGCATCGACGGAGAGCTCGGCGGAGAGGAGCTTGCCGATCGCTTGCTTCACCTTGGCGTCATCGTCGCCGCCCTGGTCCCACATGACGCGATGACCGGTCTGGTGCTCGACCTTCTGCGCGACGTCGCGAAAGCTCTCCTTGGGAGACGTCGATGCACATCCGCCGGCGGCGAAGGCGAGCGCGAGGACGCCGACCGCACAGACCTTTCTCATCGACGTGGCCCCGATGACGCAGGCGCGGTCGATGAAGACGGCATCGGCATGGTCATGCCGGACATACCGGACATGTCATCGGACGGCGGTGGCGCGGCCGACAGCCCTGCGCCGAGAGGATTGGCGCCGGCGTCAAAGGCCGCCTGCGGCGCACGCGGATTGACGGGATCCCGCTCCGACGGCGCACGCAGCTCACCCCCGCACGCGATCGAGAAGAGGACGCTGACCGCGCCGATTTTCAAGGAGAGGTGTCTCATGGTGCTCGAGCCGCGCGAGTTGCTGACGCGCGACCGCCGCTATGCTTACACCGAATCAGCGTGCGGCGGCGTCTGCGGTCGAACGTGTGACGGCTCGGGTCACACGCCAGCCGCGAACCGCGACACGCGGTGCGATCATGAACCGCGTCCTCTATGCCCTCCACCGCTGGCTGTCCCTCGCGGTGTTGATCCAGTTCGCCATCTGGCTCTGCAGTGGCCTCTTCTTCGCAGCGTTCCCGATGGAGGAGGTTCACGGCGAGCACGTGGACATGCCACACGAGATGTCAGCCGCCGACGGCGCGGCGCTCCTCTCCGCGGCGACGGCGATCGGCATCGCCGCGCAAGCCGGCTTCGGTCCCGTGGAAGCGCTCGAGATCCATCCTGGCACCGCCGGACCGGTCTACATCGCGCGCGGTCCTCGGCGCGCCGCGCTGAGGATGGACGCTCGCAGCGGCGCGGTCCTGCCCGTCGACCGAGAAGAAGCGGAGGCAAGGGCACGACAGGACCAGCGTGATGCTCCGCTCGTCCGCGAGGCCACTTACATCGAGCGCGAAGCGCCAATCGAGTATCGAGACAAGCCGTTGCCAGCTTGGCGCATACTGCTCGCGGACCGCGCTGGCACCGCCGTGTGGGTCGACGCACGCACGGGAGAGATCACGGCGCGACGCAACGATCGCTGGCGGCAGTACGACTTCCTCTGGTCGCTCCACATCATGGACTACGGCGGCCGCGAGTCATTTCATCATCCATTGCTGATCTGCGCGGCGGCTCTCGGACTCTTCACCGTCACGAGCGGCGTCGCGCTGTGGACCTTGCGCCTCGTGCGCTGGATTCGCCGCCGTCGAATGCAGCGCGGCGCAGCGTCATGACCGCCGGAACGGCGAATCGGGCTCAGAACATCGTTGCGCTCTCATGGCCGGCTCCGGAAGTCTTCGGCGCGAACGCCGTAGCGCTTGAGCAGGCGATGGAACGTCTCCCGCTCGACTCCGGCTCGCTCTGCGGCGTGCGTGACGTTGCCCACCACCTCGGTCATGAGCG
>JAYTOQ010000270.1:0-2012 GCA_043747665.1 Polyangiaceae bacterium
CCGCTCGTGCCGCTCGCGCCGCTCGCGCCGCTCGTGTCGCCGCCGCTCGTTCCGGTCCCGCTCGTGCCGCTTGCGACGGTGTGGCGGTTGTCGAGCGAGCTCGGATCCTCGCCGCAGCCGGCGCCAGCTATCACGAGCGCCGCCGCTATCGAGAGCCTCCACATGCTTGCAGCGTACCGCCCCGCTACTTGAGGAGCCAGCCGAAGAGCATGTGCTTGGTCGCCTGCCGAGAAACCACCGCGATCGAGTCGACGAGCGGGATCTGCTTTGGACACACCGCGACGCAGTTCTGAGCCTTGCCGCAGTCGGCGACGCCGCCGTCACCCATCAACGCCTCGAGGCGCTCTGCGGCGTGCATCTTCCCGCTGGGATGAAGGTTGAAGAGGCGCACCTGGTTGATGGCTGCCGGCCCGATGAAATTGGAGTGACTGTTCACCTGCGGGCACGCCTCCATGCAGCAGCCGCACGTCATGCAGCGCGAGAGCGGGTACGCGTCCTCTTGGTTCTCCTGCGACTGGCGCGGGCCGGGACCGAGCTCGTGCGACCCGTCGAGATGGATCCACGCCTTCACCGTCTTCAGATCGCGGAACATGCGCGAGCGATCGACGATGAGATCGCGCACGAGCGGGAACTTGGTCATGGGGGCAAGCGTGATCGGCTGGCCGTCCGGCGCGATCTGGTCGATGAGCGCGGAGCACGCCTGACGCACCTTGCCGTTCACGAGCATCGTGCACGAGCCGCACACCTCTTCGAGGCAGCTTGATTCCCAGACCACCGGAGGCACCTGCACGCCGTCCGCGGTCTGCGGCTTCTTCCGGATCTCCATGAGCGCGCTGATGACGTTCATCTGGGGATGCCAGTCGACGTCGAACTCTTCCCAGCGCCTCGAATCGCTCTTCTCGGGTCCGTCCTGGCGGAGCACCTTGAGTCGGATTTTCTTGTTTTCGGTCATCGTCGCCCTCCCATCATGGGGAAAACGTCGCACGGAGACAAGCAGCATGCGTCTTGCAGCCCGAGCGAGGGTGCAACGGATGAACTCCTCGCTATCGTTCCTGCCGTCCCGAAAAGCGCGCTGGGGCCTCACCGTCTACGGCCTCGTGTTCATCGCGCAGGGCCTCGGAAAGACGCTCGATCCGAACGGCTACCTCGCGGCCCTCGATGCGTTCCATGTGCTCGAGCCTGCGGCGCTCGGCCCCCTCAAGCTCGGCGCACTCGGTCTGACCTGGACCGTGCTCGAGCTCTTCGCTGGTGTGGCGATGCTCTACGGCGGGCTCTCGCGCGCCCCGGCCAAGCAGCTCGTGCTCCCGGGCATCATGCTCGCGCTTGGTCTCTCGTGCGCGTACCTCTCGCTGGACGTCGGCGCGTTGGCGCGTCACGTCGCGATCCAGAACTGCACCTGCTTCGGCACATTTCTCCCGCAGCGCCTCTCGTGGTTCGTGCTCGCGCAGGAGAGCGCGGTCATCGGCCTCCTCACGTGGCTCTTCACCAGCACCGTGCGATGGCCGTCGCTCAATCACGTCGGCCGGACCGCGCCCGCAGAGCCTCTGCACCATGCGCATCGCCGCCTGCCGTTCGCGGCGTGGTTCACGGCGCCCTGATCAGCATCTTCGTCCGCACGCCCGTGCCGTCTCGCGGACACGGGCTAGCGAGCTCGGCTATTGCGAGGCTGAGCGGCAGTCTCAGCCGGGCGTCGCCGGACGCATGGAAGTCTTCTGGGGCTCCTTCGGCTCCTTCACGGGGACGTCGCTCACGGCGTGGTTCGCGGCGCCCGCCGTCTCGTACTTCCGCGGGCGCGGCTTGACGAGGCTGATGTCGACCTCGTCGGTGACGCGCACGTTCTTGCCGAGCAGCGGGTACTCGAGCTCCCGAACGTACTTCACCACGCTTTTGCCGCCGCTCGCGTCGCGCTCGTACATCGCCATGGTGGAGCGGAGGAAATTTGCGTCGTCGCGGTTCTTGAACTCGGGCTTGAAGTGCGCGCCGCGCGACTCGTCGCGGTTCCGCGCGCCCTG
>JAYTOQ010000271.1:0-4657 GCA_043747665.1 Polyangiaceae bacterium
CGTCGACCACTCCCGGCGCCACCGCTGGCAGATGAGCGCCGCTCTCGTCACCCTGACTGAGCGGGCGATAGCCGAAGACGCCGCGAAGATCGCGGCGCATGTCCTTCGCCGATTGATAGCGCTCGTCGCGCGACTTCTTCAGCGCGCGCAGGCAGATCGCCTCGAGGCGTGGGTTCACGCCGGGACGCACCTGCGTCGGCGGAACTGGCTCGTCGGTGACCTGCTTGAGGACGACCCCGAGCGCATTCTCCGCGGAGAACGGCACGCGACCGACGAGCAGCTGATAGAGGACGATGCCGACCGAATAGAGGTCTGAGCGCGCGTCGGGGGGTCGCCTCGTGCCTGCTCCGGGGACATGTACTCGGGCGTGCCGATCAGCGTGCCGCTGGACGTGAGCGCCTTGCCGCTCTCGCTCTGGAAGCCGCGCGGGTCGTTGATCTTCGCGATGCCGAAGTCGCACACCTTCACGTGGTACGGCTTCACGCCGTCCTCCTCGTGACCGATGCTGACCATGATGTTCTCGGGCTTCAGATCGCGGTGCACGATGCCGAGGTCGTGAGCGACCGCGACGGCGGCGAGGGTCTGCACGAGGATGTCGACGATGCGCGCGTCGGGCAGCGGCCACTCTTCGCGGAGGACCGAGAGGAGATCCCGACCGTGGAGGAACTCCATCGCGAGGTAGACGAGGCCGTCCGGCTCGACGCCGAAGTCGATCACGCGCACCGAGTTGGCGTGATCGAGGCGGCTCGCGGCCTTGGCCTCGCGGTAGAACCGCTGCTTGAACATCGGGTCCTTCGCGATGTCCGGCCGCATGATCTTGAGCGCGATCGCCGTGTCGAGGACCACATGCCGCGCCCGGAAGACCTCGCCCATCGCGCCGCCGCCGACGTGCTCTTCGATCGCGAACTTGCCGGCGACGACGCGCCCCAGCAGAGCTGCGATCTCGCTCATTGGCCGAGTGTAGCAGTCAGCAGGCGGCTGCGTTGAATCGTGGCCGATCAGCCCACGCTGACCGGCCGACGCGGATCAGCCGACGCTGAGGAGCTCGACTTCGAACACGAGCGTCGACCCGGGCGGGATGACCGGCGGGAAGCCGCGATCGCCGTAGGCGAGCTCCGGCGGGATGGTCAGCTTGCGGAGGCCGCCGATCTTCATGCCGGCGACTCCCTGGTCCCAGCCTTTGATGACCTGTCCGCGACCGAGCTCGAAGGGGAAGCCCTTACCGCGATCGCGCGAGCTGTCGAACTTCTTGCCGTCGGTCAGCGTGCCGACGTAGTGGACGGTCACCTTCTGACCGCTCTTGGCCTCTGCGCCGTCACCGACCTTGATGTCCTCGATCTTGAGCTCGCCCATGATTCTTCCTTTGTTCCTTTGGTTCGTGTGATCAGCGCTGCGCGAGAAGCGAGCGCAGGACGTACGGCAGGATGCCGCCGTGCTTGAAGTAGAGAACCTCTTGCGGCGTATCGATGCGGACCATGGCCCGGAACTGGATGGTCGTTCCGTCCGGCGCCTTCGCCTTCACGGTGACGTCTCGTCCGCCCTTGAAGCCCGTGTCGAGGAGCTCGGGCAGGCCGTCGACGTCGTAGACCTCCTCGCCGGTCAGGCCGAGCGCGGCGGCGCTGTCTCCTGCCTTGAACTGAAGCGGGAGGATGCCCATGCCGACGAGGTTCGAGCGATGGATGCGCTCGTAGCTCTCCGCGAGGACCGCACGCACGCCGAGCAGCTTCGGTCCCTTCGCCGCCCAGTCGCGCGAGGAGCCCGAGCCGTATTCCTTCCCGGCGATGACGAAGAGCGGGACCTTGTCGGCAATGTACTTCACCGACGCGTCGAAGATGCTCATCACCTCGCCGGAGGGCATGTGCTTGGTCCAGCCGCCCTCGGTGCCCGGCGCGAGCTGGTTGCGGAGCCGCACGTTCGCGAACGTGCCGCGCACCATGACCTCGTGATTGCCGCGGCGTGATCCGTAGGAGTTGAAGTCGTCCTTCTTGACGCCGTGCTCCTGGAGGTACTTGCCGGCAGGGCCGTCGGCCTTGATCGAGCCGGCCGGCGAGATGTGGTCGGTGGTGATGCTGTCGCCGAGGAACGCCAGGACGCGTGCACCATGCACGGGATCCACGGCGCCTGGCTGCGGGGTCATGCCGTCGAAGTACGGCGGGTTCTTCACGTAGGTGCTGTCCGCCTCCCAGGCGTAGAGATCGCCCTCCGGGACCTTCAAGGACTGCCACTGCGCGTCGCCGGCGTAGACGTCGGCGTAGACGCTCTTGAACATCGGCGGCGTTACCGACTTCTCGATCGCGTCCGACACTTCCTTCTGCGTGGGCCAGATGTCCTTGAGGAAGACCGGCTTGCCGTCCTTGTCGTTGCCGAGCGGCTCGCTGGTGAGGTCGATGTTCGCCGTGCCCGCGAGCGCATAGGCGACGACCAGCGGCGGCGACGCGAGGTAGTTCGCGCGGACCTCGGCATGAACGCGGCCTTCGAAGTTGCGGTTGCCGGAGAGCACCGACACGACGAAGAGCTCCTTGTCTTCGATGGCCTTCGAGATGGCGGGAGGGAGCGGCCCGCTGTTGCCGATACACGTCGTGCAGCCGTAGCCGACGACGTAGAAGTTGAGGCGCTCGAGATACGTGAGGAGGCCGGCCGCCTGCAGGTACTCGGTGACCACTTTGGAGCCGGGTCCGAGGCTGGTCTTGACCCACGGCTTCGAGGTGAGGCCCTTTTCGACCGCCTTCTTGGCGAGGATTCCCGCCGCCATGAGCACGGACGGGTTCGACGTGTTGGTGCAGCTGGTGATGGCGGCGATGACGATGCTGCCGTTGTCGACCCGCTGCGCCGCGGCCTCCTCGTCGGGCGTGCTCGGCATCACGCCGGCTTCGTGGAGGTGTTTCTTCTTCGGCGCCTTCGTGCGTGCCTGGTACGCGTCGTTGGCCGCGTTGTACGAGGTCTTGACCCCGGGGACGTTGACGCGATCTTGCGGCCGGGCCGGGCCGGCGAGGCTCGGTTCGACGGAGCCGAGATCGAGCGTGACGGTATCCGTGTATATTGCATCACTCGAGGTCTCGTCGACCCAGAGCCCTTGCTCCTTCGCGTACGACTCGACGAGATTGAGCTGCGCCTCGCTGCGGCCCGTGAAGCGCAGGTAGCGAATGGTCTCGGCGTCGATCGGGAAGATGCCGCAGGTCGCGCCGTACTCCGGCGCCATGTTGGCGATGGTGGCGCGGTCCGCGAGGGGGAGCTGCGCAAGGCCGGGCCCGAAGAACTCCACGAACTTCCCGACCACGCCGCGCTTGCGGAGGAGCTGCGTGACGGTGAGCACGAGATCGGTCGCGGTGGTGCCCTCCGGGAGCTTGCCCGAGAGACGCACGCCGATGACGTGCGGCAAGAGCATGCTGACCGGCTGACCGAGCATCGCCGCTTCGGCCTCGATGCCGCCGACGCCCCATCCGAGGACGCCGACGCCGTTGATCATGGTGGTGTGCGAGTCGGTGCCGACCAGCGTGTCGGGATACGCGAGCGGGATCGATCCCAGCTGCGCGGGCGCGGTCATGACGACGCGCGCGAGGAACTCGAGGTTCACCTGGTGGACGATGCCGGTGTCGGGCGGCACCGCTTTGAAGTTGCGGAACGCCTCCTGCCCCCACTTGAGGAAGCGATAGCGCTCTTGATTGCGCTCGAACTCGAGGTCGGCGTTCTTCTGCATCGCCGTCTTGCTGCCGTACTCGTCGACCTGCACCGAGTGATCGATGACGAGCTCGACGGGCTGGAGCGGGTTGATCTTGCGCGGGTCGCCGCCCATGCGCTTCATCGCGTCGCGCATGGCGGCGAGGTCGACGACGCAGGGCACGCCGGTGAAGTCCTGGAGCAGCACGCGGCTGGGCGTGAACGCGATCTCCTGGCTGGGCTCGGCGGTGGCGTCCCACTTCGCGATGGCCTCGATGTCCTCGACGTCGACGGAGACGCCGTCTTCGGTGCGGAGGAGGTTCTCGAGGAGGATCTTCAGAGAGAAAGGGAGCTTTGCGGCGCCCGGGTGCTTCTTGTAGACCGCGTCGAGGCGGTACATCGTGTACGAGTCGGCGCCGACTTGCAGCGTGGCCTGGCTGCCGAAAGAGTTCTTGGACATTGGGGCGGGGAATATAGGTCGCTATTCCCCGGGGTGGTAGGCCCGTTCGGTGTGTTTCTGGAGCTCCTCCGGCCTTCGCCAGGTGGGCTTCATCGTGCGCTTCACGAAGAGCGGGGCCTGGTCGGCGAAGTGCGGCGACGTCGCTCGGCTCGACGCTCCATATTGATGAATCGACGTGGAGCTGACGTCTCCCGGGCCGGGGCCGAGCTCGACGATCATCACCAGCGAGTCGCCCTGACGGCCGACGAGGCGGTCGTCGACGGTGCGGGCGTTGACGCCGTTGATGACGTCGGGGCCGCCGGGGAGCGGCAGATCGAGGACGCCGCGGCGCAGACGATGGATGTCGCCCCAGGCAACCTTCACCCTGCCGAAGCGCGCGACGAGCCACTTCACGGTGGCGCGAAATGACGTGACGGCGTCGGTCGCGACGGCATTGCCGCCCGCGTGATCGGGACTGACGCCGCGCCACGTGAGGATCGCGATGGTCGCGCCGGCCGAATCGAGCTCGCAGGCGCGGTCCCACGTCGTGAGGATGGCCAA